>NZ_JBFULD010000086.1:0-20487 GCF_056400505.1 Terrabacter sp. P5_B1 | reverse complement strand
CCCACGTCACTCACCGGCGGCCCGGCTTCGGGCGCCGTGCTGTCATCACCTGGAGGCGGTCTTCTTCGCGGTGGTCTTGCGAGCCGTCGTCTTCTTCGCAGCGGCCGTCCTGGTCGCAGCGGCCGTCCTGGTCGTCGCTGCCTTCTTGGTGGCGCCGGCGGAAGCCGCCTTGGTCGCCGTCGCGCGCTTGGCCGGAGTCGCCTTCGTCGTGGCGGCGCGTGAGGCCGTGGCCGCCTTCGACGTCGCCGTCGTCCGCTTGGCGGTCGCTTTGGCCGTGGCTGCCTTCGTCGTCGTCTTCCGAGCCGCCGCACCGGACCCTGCAGCCTTGGTCGCCGTCGCGCGCTTGGCCGGAGCAGCCTTCGTGGCAGCGGCCTTCGACGTCGCGGTCTTGGACGTCGCCGTGGTCCGCTTGGCTGCCGCCTTGGTCGGGGCGGCCTTGGTGGCCGTCCGCTTGGCCGTCGTCTTCTTGGCCGGCGCGGCGGCGGCCGTGGACCCGGCGGAGGCCCGCGATGCGGCCGACTCGGTCTTGGAGAGCTTCTTGGCGCCGGAGACGACCTCCTTGAAGTTCGTGCCCGAACGGAACTTGGGGACGCGGGTCTTCTTGATCTTCACCGTCGCCCCGGTCTTCGGGTTGCGGCCCGTGCGCGCGGCGCGGTCGGCGCGCTCGAAGGTGCCGAAACCGGTGATGCCGACCTTGCCACCCCGCGCGACCTCCCGGATGACGACGTCGAGGAACGCCTCCAGCGCGTCGGATGCGACCTTCTTGCTCCCGAGCTTCGCCTCGAGCGCGTCGATCAGTTCTGCCTTGTTCACGTCTTCCCCTCCAGAGGACTGTCGGTGTCAGGCGACCCGACGATGTGAGTCCGGAACCGGTCCGGCTACCTCCTGACGTTAGGCCGAGTCGGGGAGCACGTCCATCACCCTTCGATGGGTTTTTCGTTGTGTCGCAAGGACTTTGACGGGTTCCGGACGGATGCTCTGGCGGACTCAACGTCCTGCTGTCACGCCTGACTCAGCCGCACAAAAGAACGGATCCCCTTGCAACGCAAGGGAATCCATTCTCTCTTCTGGTTCAGGACACCGTCCCGCCGACGGTTGGTCAGGCGGGGCTGGTCACCGGCTTGTGGCTCGGGCGGCGCGCCTCGAAATCAGCGACAAGATCCTCGTGTCGCAGGGTGAGTCCGATGTCGTCGAGGCCCTCGAGCAGCCGCCAGCGGGTGTAGTCGTCGATCTCGAAGGGGGCCACGATCTCGCCGGCGTGGACCGTCCGGGCGACGAGGTCGACCGTGATCTCGGCACCGGGGTTGTTCTCGAGGTACTTCCAGATCAGCTCGACGTCGTCCTGCGCGACGATCGCGGTGAGCAGCCCCTGCTTGCCGCTGTTGCCGCGGAAGATGTCGGCGAACCGCGAGCTGATGACGACCCGGAAACCCCAGTTCATCAGGGCCCACACGGCGTGCTCTCGGCTCGAGCCCGTGCCGAAGTCGGGGCCGGCGACGAGAACCGAGCCGTCGGCATACACCGGGTTGTTGAGGACGAAGGACTCGTCCTTGCGCCAGGCGGCGAAGAGGCCGTCCTCGAAGCCGGTACGCGTCACGCGCTTGAGGTACTCCGCAGGGATGATCTGGTCGGTGTCGACGTTGCCGCGGCGCAGTGGGACACCGATGCCCGTGTGGGTCTCGAACTTCTCCATGGCTCAGGCCTCTCCGGTCGTCGCGGACGCCAGCTCGCCCGGCGACTGGGGTCGGTCGTCGAGGTCGGCAGGGCTCGACAGCGTGCCGCGGACGGCGGTGGCGGCTGCGACGAGCGGGCTGACGAGGTGGGTGCGGCCGCCCTTGCCCTGGCGGCCCTCGAAGTTGCGGTTGGACGTCGACGCGCTGCGCTCACCGGGGGCGAGGGTGTCGGGGTTCATGCCCAGGCACATCGAACAGCCGGGAAGGCGCCACTCGGCGCCGGCTGCGGCGAAGACCCTGTCGAGACCCTCGGACTCGGCCTGCAGACGCACCTTCGCCGACCCGGGGACGACGAGCATGCGCACGCCGTCCGCGACGCGGTGGCCCTGGACGACTGCGGCGGCGGCGCGCAGGTCCTCGATGCGGCCGTTGGTGCACGAACCGACGAAGACGGTGTCGACCTTGATGTCCCGCAGCGGCGTTCCCGGCTCGAGGCCCATGTAGGCGAGGGCGTTCGCGGCGGCGAGGCGGTCGCTCTCGTCGGCGTACTCCTCGGGATCCGGCACGGCGGCCGACAGCGGCAGCCCTTGTCCGGGATTGGTGCCCCACGTGACGAAGGGAGTGAGCTCGGCTGCGTCGAGGTCGACCTCGGCGTCGAAGACGGCGTCGTCGTCACTGCGAAGCGCGGTCCACTCGGCCACCGCAGCGTCCCAGTCGGCGCCGGTCGGCGCGTGCGGACGCCCCCGGAGGTAGTCGAAGGTCGTCTGGTCGGGCGCGATCATCCCGGCGCGCGCCCCGGCCTCGATGGACATGTTGCAGACGGTCATCCGGGCCTCCATCGACAGCGCCTCGATCGCCTCGCCGCGGTACTCGATGACGTAGCCCTGGCCCCCGCCGGTGCCGATCTTGGCGATCACGGCCAGGACGATGTCCTTGGCCGTGACACCGTCGGGGACGGTGCCCCGCACGTTGACGGCAAGGGTGCGGAAGGGCTTGAGCGGCAGCGTCTGCGTGGCGAGCACGTGCTCCACCTCGGACGTGCCGATGCCGAAGGCGAGCGCCCCGAAGGCGCCGTGGGTGGAGGTGTGGCTGTCCCCGCAGACCACGGTCATGCCCGGCTGCGTCAGGCCGAGCTGCGGACCGACGACATGGACGATGCCCTGGTCGGCGTCGCCCATCGGGTAGAGGCGGACGCCGAACTCATCGCAGTTGCGGCGCAGGGTCTCGACCTGGACCTTCGACACGGGGTCGGTGATGGGACCGGGCGTCGTGGGGACGTTGTGGTCCTCGGTCGCGAGCGTCAGGTCCGGACGCCGGACGGGGCGGCCTGCGAGACGGAGGCCGTCGAACGCCTGGGGACTCGTCACCTCGTGGAGGAGGTGGAGGTCGATGTAGAGGAGATCAGGCTCCCCCTCGGCGCGACGTACGACGTGTGCGTCCCAGACCTTCTCGGCCAGTGTCCCTGCCATGGCTTCCTCTGACTTCCCTCCGCGGCGACGTTCCGGTGCTCGAGCGCGCGCGCCATCGAGGACCCGGTCGCGACATCGCTCTTCGGCAAGACTGAACTCTTTGTGCGTGCCATGGATTGACGTCTCAGTGCCTGAGACGTCAATATCAGTGCATGGACAACTCTTCAGGAGTCGGCGTTCTCGACAAGGCCGCCACCGTGCTCGGCGCCCTCGAGGCCGGCCCGGCCACCCTCGCCCAGCTCGTCGGCGCCACCGGACTCGCCCGACCGACGGCCCACCGTCTGGCCGTCGCCCTCGAGCACCACCGCCTCGTCTCACGCGACATGCAGGGACGCTTCGTGCTCGGCCCGCGCCTCGGCGAGCTCGCCTCCGCTGCCGGCGAGGACCGCCTGCTCGCCGCAGCCGGGCCGGTCCTCGGCGCGCTGCGGGACCACACGAACGAGAGCGCCCAGCTCTTCCGCCGCCAGGGCGACCAGCGCATCTGCGTCGCGGCCGCCGAGCGGCCCGTGGGTCTGCGGGACTCGATCCCCGTCGGCGCGACGCTGTCGATGCTCGCGGGGTCTGCCGCCCAGGTCCTGCTGGCCTGGGAGGAGCCGGACCGCCTGCACCGGGGCCTGCAGGGCGCGGCGTTCACGGCCACGGCACTGTCCGGGGTCCGGCGCCGCGGCTGGGCCCAGAGCGTCGCCGAGCGCGAGGCCGGCGTCGCGTCGGTGTCTGCCCCGGTGCGCGGACCGTCGGGACGGGTCGTCGCCGCCGTGTCCATCTCGGGCCCGATCGAGCGCCTGTCCCGCCAGCCCGGTCGCCTCCACGCCGCCACGGTCGTCGCCGGTGCCAACAAGCTCACGGAGGTGCTGCGCCGCCACCACGCGATGCAGCAGCAGCAACAGCAGCAGCACAACGCCTGAACCCCCGCTTGACCGCCGCCGCACAACGGATCGGTCACGATCTGTATCAGCACCCCCGCCCGGCCAACCATTGACCGGGACGTCGCGTCACTCTCAGTGCAGTGCAACGACGCACGGCACCGTCGCGTTTCAGACAAGGGGTCACGATGCAGGCAGCCAGCTCACCGTTCCGCACCGCCGGGGTGCGCCGGGCGCTCGCCCTGGCCGGCGCCATCGCCATGGTCGTCGCGACGACGGCCTGCACCCCGGACCAGAACGTCGGCGCCCCCGCCACGCACGTCGGCGCGACCAGTCCAGCCGGGGGCACCAGCGCTCCCGCGGTGACGACGAGCGAGACCCCCGCAGAGGTGCCTTCGTCGACACCGCCCACGACACGAGCGGTGACCACGCCGGCCGCGACACCCAGTCCCACCGTCACAACCAGACCCCCGGCTCCGACGAAGCCGGTGGCGCCGGCCGTGATCGTGCTGCGCGCCGGCGACTCCGGCCCGAAGGTGCGTTCCCTGCAGGCACGGCTGCGTCAGATCGGCTGGTTCCAGGGCGACGTCGGCGACCGCTACGGGTCGACGACCACCGCCGCGGTGCACGGCTTCCAGGCCAGGCGCGGCTTCACGGCCACCGGCACCGTCGACGAGCCCACCTGGGACAGGCTCGTCTCCATGACGCGCGTGCCCACGAGCGACGAGCTCGCCAACGTCGTGCCGAAGCCGGCGCAACCCCAGCCCACGACGACCGCCTGGGACCTCGACGAGCGCTGCATGACGGGTCGGGTCATGTGCGTCAGCAAGACGACGAGGATGCTCACCTGGGTCGTCGACGGCGTGCCGCAGTACGGCTTCGACGTCCGCTTCGGCAGCGACGAGCTGCCCACGCGCGAGGGCGTCTTCCCCGTCTACCACAAGCAGGTCGACGTCATCTCGAACCTCTACCACACGCCCATGCCGTACTCCATGTTCTTCTCCGGTGGCCAGGCGGTCCACTACTCCTCGAACTTCGCCCGGCTCGGCTACGCCGGGGCCTCGCACGGCTGCATCAACGTGCGCGACAAGGCCCTGCTGGTCCGGCTCTACGACGAGGTGCGCATCGGCGACAAGGTCGTCGTCCACTGGTGACGGGCTGCTGAGCGCCCGGCCGTAGGCTGGCGGGACCACTCCCCCACGGCCCGAAGGAGTCAGTGTGCTCAAGGTTGGTTGGAAGGCGTCCGCGGAGCAGTTCGGCCCACGCGACCTCGTCACGTATGCCGCGCAGGCCGAGCAGGTCGGGCTCGACTCGGTCTTCATCTCCGACCACTTCCAGCCCTGGCGCCACCAGCAGGGGCACGCGCCGTTCGCCATGAGCTGGCTCGCGGCCGTCGGCGAGCGGACCGAGCGCATCCAGCTCGGCACGTCCGTCATGACGCCGACCTTCCGCTACAACCCGGCCGTCGTGGCACAGGCGTTCGGCACGCTCGGCGCCCTCAACCCCGGCCGCATCGTGCTCGGCATCGGCACCGGCGAGGCGCTCAACGAGGTCGCCGTCGGCGCCGCCGGCTCGCCGTGGCCGGAGTTCAAGGAGCGGTTCGCCCGGCTGCGCGAGGCCGTGACGCTGATGCGGAAGCTGTGGACCGAGGAGCGTGTCGACTTCGAGGGCGACTACTACCGMACGCATGCCGCCACGGTGTACGACCGCCCCGAGCAGCCGATCCCCGTCTACGTCGCCGCGGGCGGCCCCCTCGTCGCGCGGTATGCCGGCCGGTCGGGTGACGGGTTTATCTGCACCTCCGGGAAGGGCCGCGAGCTCTACGAGGACAAGCTGCTGCCCGCCGTCGACGAGGGCCTGGCCAAGTCGGGGCGCACCCGCGACGACCTCGACCGGATGATCGAGATCAAGCTGTCGTACGACCGGGATCCCGAGCAGGCCCTGCACAACGTGCGCTTCTGGGCCCCCCTGTCGCTGACGGCCGAGCAGAAGCACGGCGTCGACGACCCGGTCGAGATGGAGCGACTCGCCGACGAGCTGTCCGACGAGGAGATCGCCAAGCGCTGGATCGTCACGAGCGACCCTGCCTCAGCGGTCGAGGCGGTGCGGCAGTACGTCGACTGGGGTTTCAACCATGTCGTCTTCCACGCGCCGGGCCACGACCAGGCACGGTTCCTCGAGCAGTTCTCCGCCGACGTGCTGCCGGGCCTGCGCGAGCTGACCTGACGCCTCCCGTTGCGGGCAACTGGGGCCGCTGGGGACGCCTGGCCACTAGCATCCAGGGCAGGGGTGTGGTCGACCACCGACGCGTAGGGGCGGGAGGGATGGCGACAGGGGTCATCGGAAAAGCCGCGGACGAGACGACGGTGGCCCGGTTGTCCCGTCTGGTCCGGCAGGTGCCCGTCACCGTCGCCTTGGTGTCGGTCATGGTCGTCCTGGGCGTGGTGACGCAGTCGCTGTGGTCGCCGCTCAAGGACCGCGAGCTGCTCCCCGTCGTCGCCTACGGCCTCCCCGCCCTGCAGGAGGGACGCTGGTGGACGCCGGTGAGCGGGGCGTTCTTCGCGCTCGTGCCGGCGCAGTACCTCCCGATCGCCGGCGGCGCGCTCCTGCTCCTGGGATGGTCCGAGCTGCGCCTCGGCAGCCGCAGGGTCACGATCGCGGCCGTCGCCTGCCACCTCCTCGGAGTGCTCGGCGCCTCGCTGGTCCTGCTCGTCCTGTCGCGCACCGGCTGGAGCTGGGCGGACCGCACGGCCGCCGTCCTCGACGTCGGCTTCAGCGCGGGAGTCCTGGGCGCGGCCGCCGCCGCGAGCGTCACGCTCCGACCACCCTGGCGCGGCCGGGTCCGTGCCGCCCTCGCCCTGTATGCCGTGATCGCGCTGCTCTACGTCGGGCTGCTCTGGGACCTGGAGCACGCGATCGCCGTCATGGGCGGGCTGGCCCTGGGGCCGCTCCTCGTCGGAAGCAAGCCGTCACTCGCCCCTCCCCGTTTCAGCCGGCACGAGTGGCGGGTCGTGTCATCCGCCTTCTACGTGACCAGCGCGGTCATCCAGATCCTGCTCTACTTCACGCCGTCCGACGGCCCGCTCGGGGCGTCGACCGACGACACGGACGCGCTGGGCGTCCTCGTCAGCGCGGCCATCTCGCTCCTGCTCGCCAACGGCCTGCGGCGTGGCTCCCGACGGGTGTGGTTCCTCGCGGGAGGGATCGCCGCGCTCTCCTTCGTGGCCCAGGCCCTGCTCATCRTGGTCGAGGTCGTCGCACCCGAACAGCTCAACGCGGGCGGTGACGCCGTGTCGTCGCTGCCTGAGCTCGTCGTCAGCCTCGGGATCACTGCGGTGCAGCTCGCTGTGCTCGTACTCGGCCGCTCGGCGTTCCAGGCGCGTTCGAGCCGACGCCGCCGCGCCGACCTCGCCACCGGGGCCGGCGACCGTGGGACCGCGATCAGCCTGCTCAAGACGCACGGCGGGTCCACGATGTCGTGGATGGGCACGTGGCCCGACAACCACTGGTTCATCCACCGCGACCGCGAGGGTGCCGCCCTCGGCTATGTCGCCTTCCAGGTGCACCGGGGCACGGCCATCGCTCTCGGCGACCCGATCGGGGCCGACACGGAAACGCGCGCTGCCGTGCTCCAGGCGTTCGTCGACGAACAGGAGACGCACGGCCTCGAGGTGTGCTTCTTCTCGGTCACGCAGGAGGTCGCGGACTGGGGACGTGGGCACGGCCGGCGCGACGTGCTCGTCGCCGAGGAGGCGATCATCGACCTGCCCGGTCTGGAGTTCAAGGGCAAGTCGTGGCAGAGCGTGCGCACCGCCCTCAACCGCGCCACGAAGGACGGGATCGCCTATCGAGAGGGTCACCTCGCGGAGATGCCCCGCGGGCTGCTCTCGCAGGTTCGTGCCATCTCCGAGCTGTGGGTCTCCGACAAGGGCCTGCCGGAGATGGGCTTCACGCTGGGTGGCATCGACGAGGCCCTCGACCCCGACACGATGGTCGGGTTGGCCGTCGACGCCGACGTGACGGTCCACGGCGTCACGTCGTKGCTGCCGGTCTACTCGGCCGGCGGCAAGGTCGCCGGCTGGACCCTGGACGTCATGCGCCGCCTCCCGGACGGGTTCGGGCCCGTCACCGAGTTCCTCATCGCGAGCGCCTGCCTGTCGTTCCGCGAGCAGGGGGCGGCCCTCGTCTCCCTCTCCGGCGCACCGCTGGCCCACTCGGGCGGCGGCACGGCGGAGCGGGCCGCGCTCGAGCGCCTCCTCGACCAGCTCGGCGAGGCCATGGAGCCGCTCTACGGCTTCCGCTCGCTCGACAGCTTCAAGCGGAAGTTCCGCCCGAGGCACGAACCGGTCCACCTCGTCTTCTCCGACGAGGCCGCGCTGCCCCGTGTCGGATTGGCCCTGACGTCCGCCTACCTGCCCGACGCGTCCCTCCGGGACCTGGTCCGGGCCGGACTCCAGTCCCGCAGGGACGAGGATCACGTGACCTTGTAGGGCCGCTTCTCGAGCACGGACGCGAGCGTGGCCGTCTTCTCGGGCGTCCAGTCGGGCGGCGCCCGGCAGGTCGAGCAGGACCTGCCACATCGTCACGAGGGGGAACCACCCCATCCGGGCCGACACGTCAGGACCCCGCTCCGCGTCCTTGAGCCACTCGGCCCAGAACGCCAGGCTCGGCGAGAACAAGACGATGGGGTCACTGGCGTGCTGCTGGTAGACGAGGCGGGTCTGCCCCCAGTCCTGGCTCCCGACCCCGAGGGATCGAGCGAGAGCCCGTAGAGGTAGAGCTTGGGGCGGCTCGACGGGGCAGCGTCGACCAGTGGGCCGCGCCAGGATGGGGCATCCCGGGCATGACAGAAGACCCCGGTCCGTGGGACCGGGGTCKTCTGTCGCTCTCTCGAGCATCACGTAGCCCCGACGGGATTCGAACCCGCGCTACCGCCTTGAGAGGGCGGCGTGCTAGGCCGCTACACAACGGGGCCGTGAGCGGTGCCGAGCGAACTCGGCACGAGAAGAAACCTTACCGTGAAGGGTGGATTTCTCCGAATCGGCTCACGTTGCCGTGAACCAGAGCTGGGGTACCAGGACTCGAACCTAGAATGACGGAACCAGAAACCGTAGTGTTGCCAATTACACCATACCCCAAGGGGTTTCACTTCGAGCCGGCCTCGCGACCGGTACGGGGTGAACCGAATGGGAATACTACCGGTCCGTGCCCGGTGGCCCAAATCGGCGGTCGAGCACCGCAGCGACCTCGTCCAGCCCACGCACCGACGTGACCGGCTCGGGGGTCCCGCGTCCCGTACGGTCGAGCCACACGGCACGCAGTCCCGCCGCCTGTGCGCCGAGGACGTCCCACTCGACGTTGTCACCGATGCAGACCACCCTGCCGGGCTCGGCACCCAGGAGTCGGCACGCCTCGAGGTAGATGCGGGGGTCGGGCTTGCCGAACCCGAGCGTGTCGGTCGTCACGACGACGTCGAACCGCTCGACGAGGTCGAGGGCCTCGAGCTTGACCCGGGTCGGCGCGTGGGCCGAGTTGGTCAGCAGGGCGACCGGCAAGCCCTGCCCCTCGGCTGCGGCCAGCAGGCCGGGCACGTCGGGGAAGAGCCGCTGGGCACCGCGGAAGGCCGGCGCGTAGGCCTCCTCGAAGGCGCGGTGGGCCCCGCTCGGGATCTCGAGTCCGAAGGCCCCGGCGACCTCGGCGAGCCGTCCGGCGCGCATGGCGTCGAAGGCGACGTCCCCGGAGGCGTAGCGCGGGAACCACCGCTCGGGGTCGTCGTAGTAGCGCTGAGCCATGGCTCGGTGCTCCGCCCCTTGGTGCGGCCAGATCGCCGCCGCAGCCTCGGTGCCGGCCACCACCATCGCCTCCTGCGTGTCGACGATCGTGTCGTCGACGTCCAGCAGGAGTGCGTGGGCGCCGTCGAGCGCGGCGAGCAGTGACCCGGTGCTCATCCGATCTCCTCGATGCCGAAGAGGGGAAGGGCCGGCGAGACCCCGGCGATGACGACCTCGCGGGCCTGGCCCGACGCCTCCCAGGTGGCGCGCCCGAGACGCACGTGCTGCAGCGTCTCCCCCGAGTGCTCGAGCACCGAGCGATGCGTGTCGCGGTAGCCGAGGGCCCGCGAGACGCCGAGGGACGACCGGTTCTCGACGACGGCCGAGCTGACCGCCGCGTCGGCCCGCAACCGGCCGAAGGCCAGCGCCAGCACGGCGGCCCGCATCTGCTTGCCGAGGCCTCTCCCCCGTGCCGGGGCGACGAGCCACGACGAGGAGTCGACGGTGCGGTCGGCGCGCCAGTCCGGCCCCTCGAGCCACTGGGCACCCACGACCTCGCCTCCCGAGCGCACGACGAAGGGCAGCGCCCAGTCGTCGGGAGACCACACGCCGAGGGCGCGCCAGTAGGCCTGCGCGATGATCGCGCTGCGATTGGCGCGCCGGTCGAGACCGGCATACCTCGTCGCGTGCGGGTTCAATCCGACGTCGTCGGGCAGGACCGACGAGAGCGTGGGCAGGTCGGCCTCGGTCATGACCTGCAGGTCGAGGTCGGCCGTGCGCAGACGGATGCCGTGCAGCGGCCAGGCCCAGCCCTCCACCCCCGCCTGCCTCAGAGCGAGTCGCGCAGCGACCGCAGTCGGTTCAGGGTCGAGGTCTTGCCGAGGATCTCCATCGACTCGAAGAGCGGCGGCGAGATGCGTGCGCCCGAGACGGCGGTGCGCAGCGGGCCGAAGGCGAAGCGCGGCTTGATGCCGAGCCCGTCGACGATCGCGGCGCGAAGCGCCTCCTCGATGCCGGCCGCGTTCCACGGGCTGCCCGTGCCGAGCACACCGGCGCCGTGGTCGTCGATGTCACCGAGCACCTTCAGGGCCGCGTCGAGCACCGCCGGGGCGTCGTCCTTGAGCTGGCCGCGGGCATCCTCGTCGATGACGAGCTGGTCGTCGGCGACGAAGAAGGGACGGACGAGCGCGGGGGCCTCGGTCAGGTGCGCCATCCGCGTCTGGATGAGCTCGGCGACCGCCTTGAGACGCGCCAGCTCTCCGAGTGACTGCGTCTCGCCGAGGATGCCGTCGGCGATGAGGTAGGGCAGCAGACGGCTCGCGAACTCGCCCACGTCGAGTGATCGGATGTAGACGCCGTTGAGCCAGTCGAGCTTCTTCAGGTCGAAGATCGGGCCGATCGGGTTGACCTTGGCCCAGTCGAACGTGCGGCTGAAGTCCTCGAAGGTGAAGACCTCGACGTCAGCGCCCTCACCGTCCTGCTGCGGCGGATAGGCAAGCAGCGCAAGGAAGTTCACGAGCGCCTCGGGAAGGTAGCCCTGCTCGCGGAACCAGGTCAGACGCGCGGCGGGGTTCTTGCGCTTGGAGATCTTGGACTTGTCGGTGTTGCGCAGCAGCGGCATGTGCGCGAACTTCGGCGCCTCGAGACCGAGCCAGCGGTAGAGCAGGATGTGCTTCGGCGTCGAGCTGATCCACTCCTCGCCGCGCACGACGTGGGTGATGCCCATGAGGTGGTCGTCGACGACGACGGCGAGGTGGTAGGTCGGGAACCCGTCGGCCTTGAGGATCACCTGGTCGTCGGGACGCGGCGCCGAGACCTTGCCGCGGATGACGTCGTCGAAGACGAGCGGCACGTCCTCGGGCACGAGCATGCGCACGACCGGCGTCTCGCTGAAGCCGGGCAGCGCCGCGCGCTCCTCCCGGGTCTTGCCCACGCAGAGGCGGTCGTAGCCCGTGGGCTGCTTCGTCTTCTGCTGGACCTCACGCATCTGGGCGAGGCGCTCGGTGGAGCACCAGCAGTAGTAGGCGTGGCCGTCCTCGATGAGGCGCTCGACGTAGGGCCGGTAGGTCTCGAGGCGCTCGGACTGGCGGTAGGGCGCGAAGGGACCGCCGAGGTCCGGGCCCTCGTCCCAGTGCAGCCCGAGCCAGGCGAGGGTGTCGTAGAGCTGCGCCTCGCTGTCCTCGCGGAAGCGCGCGCGGTCGGTGTCCTCGACGCGCAGGACGAACTGGCCGCCCTGCTGACGGGTGAAGGCGAGGTTGAAGAGCGACATGTAGGCCGTGCCGACGTGCGGGTCACCGGTCGGTGACGGCGCGACACGCGTCCGCACCGGCCCCGAGCCGTCGGAGGTCGAGACGCGCCCGACCTGCTCGGTGCGGACCTCGACCTGCTCGAGGACGTCGGCGTCGCTGGTGGGGGAAGACGGCATACCTGTGCTGGTGCTGTTGTCGCTCATGGTGCGACCCAGCCTAGTGGGCGCCTCGGCGCGGCCGGGACGCGGCGACGTCGCCCGACCAGCGGGTCGGGCGACGTCGTCGATGCACGCGGTGGTGCGGCCCCGTCAGCGCCTGACGAACGTGTTGGTCAGCGAGCCGATGCCGGCGATCTCGACGGTGACCTGCTGGCCGGCCTCGACGAGCCCGACGCCGGCCGGGGTGCCCGTGAGGATGACGTCGCCGGGCAGCAGCGTGAACGCCGCCGAGGCGTACTCGATGATGGTGGCGACGTCGTGGATCATGTCGGCGGTCGTGCCGTCCTGCTTCACGTCCCCGTCGAGCGTCGTGCGGATCGAGAGGTCGGCGGCGTCGAGCTCGGTCTCGACCCAGGGGCCGAGCGGGCAGCTCGTGTCGAAGCCCTTGGCCCGCGCCCACTGGCCGTCGGTGCGCTGCCAGTCGCGGGCCGTGACGTCGTTGGCGATGGTGTAGCCGTAGATGCACTCGGCCGCGTTCTCTGCCCTGACACCCTTGGTGATCGTCTTGATGACGACGGCGAGCTCGCCCTCGTAGGAGATCTCGTCGCTGCCGGCCGGGAGGACGACGGGGTCGAAGGGACCGACGACGGCGGTGTTGGGCTTGAAGAACATCATCGGCTCGGCCGGGGCCTCGCCGCCCATCTCCTTGGCGTGGTCGGCGTAGTTCTTGCCGATCGCGACGATCTTGGAACGCGGGATGACCGGGGCGAGCAGGCGCGCGTCCTCGAGCATCACGGGCGGCTGCCCGCTCGGCTGGAGGCCGATGTAGAGCGGGTCGCCGGCCAGCGGCGTGATCACCTCGCTGCCGTGGTCGCCCTGGACGATGCCGTATGCCGGGTCGTCCCCGGTCGTGTACCTCGCGATGCGCACGCGCCCACCCTACGACGAGCGCGCCCCCGGGTCGGGAGGCGGTTCCCTCAGAAGGTCCGTCGCAGCCGCAGGTCCAGTGGCCGGCCGTCCGGGTCGTAGACGAGGCGGTAGAGCGGACCGGCCCACAAGCGGGTCAGCCGGCTCTGCTCGGGGCTGTCCAGCGGCCGGAGGCCGGAGCCGCCCGGGAGGGCGTGGCGTGGCMCCGGGCGCCCGGTGCCACGCCGCGAGCGCTTCGGCACTGGCGGCATACGCCTCGAAGTGGTCCTCGAGGGCCACGTCGCTCCCGGTGTCGAGGTGCTCCCGTGCGAGCTCGTGCCGCAGGCTGCGGGCGAACTCCGGGTGCACGACCGCGGCGGACACCTCGGAGTCGTGCGTCCATGACCGCCGGTTGAGGTTGTCCGAGCCCACGGTGACCCACTCGTCGTCGACGACGCAGACCTTGGCGTGGACGTAGACGGGTGTCCCGTCCGCGTTCTCGATCCCGTAGACGCCGACCCGGCCGGGCGCGGCGGCGTGCAGCTCGTGGAGCAGTCGGGCGCGGCTCACGAGGTTCGGGGCGTAGCTGACGGTCCCGTCCTGGTCCGGCTGGTGCGGGAGGACCGCGACGAGGCGGAGGTCGGGTGAACGTCGCAGCGCCGCCACGAGGAGTGCGCTCACCTCGGAGGACCAGAGGTACTGGTCCTCCACGTAGATCAGGCGCCGGGCGTTCGCGAACGCCTTGGTGTAGGCACGGGCGACGCTCCTCTCGCCGCGCGGCGCGAAGGGGTAGCCGCCGAGGCGTCGACCGTAGGTGCGCAACAGCTGGACCGGGTGCGGACCCGTCGGCGCCGGGTCCGGCTGCTGCGGCGGCAGTGGGCGACGAGGGGCCTGGTCGCGGCGGATGGCGTCGCCGGCCCAGCGGATGGGCGAGCGACTGAGCGCCTGGGGGTCCTCCCAGCGCTCGCGGAAGACGGTCTCCACGTCCCCCACCACGGGGCCGGTGAGGGCGAGCTGGATGTCGTGCCACGGGGGCCGGGGGCCGTAGGCCTTCGCCATGGTCTGTGGTTGCGGGTCGCCGGCGTGGCTGGAGTCGTCGCGACGGCTGTGGCACAGGTCGATCCCGCCGAGGAACGCGATGTCGAGCTCGGGCCGGCCCGGGTGGCGCAGGACCACGAACTTCTGGTGGTGCGAGCCGCCGAGACGCACCCGCATGTCGAGCAAGCACTCGCCGCCGGCGGCGTTGACGTCCTCGCCGAGGTGACGGTTCTCGCCGGCCGAGAACGCCAGGCGGTCCCAGTGGGATCGCCAGACCAGGCCGCGGACGTCGACCCCCCGACGTGCCGCGTCGGCGAACAGTGTGGCGACCTCGCTGCCGCGTTCGCCCGTCAGTCGCTGGTCGGGGTCGCCGCGCCAGTCGACGAAGAGGAGCAGGTCGCCTTCTCTCATCTGCGAGACGCGCTCGCCGAGCGCCGCGAAGTAGGCCCTCCCGTGCACGAGTGGCGTCACGAGGTTGCCCTCGGTCCAGGACCGTCCGTCGGGGTGGCGTCGGTCGAGCAGGGTCGAGGGGTTGCCCCGCTCGTCGGCGGTGAGGTACCAGTCGGCGGGAAGCACGGGACCGAGCGTATGCCGTGGGGGCGGCCTCGGGGGCCTAGTGCGACCCCCGGGTCGCGCGCCGCACGATTGCCTGCCGACCTCCCGCCTCGCCTACCCTCGTCGGGTGGAGATCCTGGGCGAGCCGGAGTGGCGGGAACGGACGGCGGTGCACGAGGCGCGCGTCGACTCCGCCACCGCGGCTCACCTCGCTCGTCGTCGCGACCACCGCACGCACCCGGTCGAGGACTTCCTTTTCACCTACTACTCGTTCAAGCCGGCTCAGCTGCGTCGCTGGCACCCGGGGGCGGGAACGGGCCTCGCCGGAGCGGCCGGTTCCCCCTACCCCGGGTGGCGCTTCTACGCCGTCGACGGGGATGTCGTCAGCGTCGACGTGGAGGCGTTCACGAGAACGCGCGGCGATACGCTGCGCTTCGTCCGCGAGCTGCTGGTGCGCACGGCCGAGCGGCCGGCACGGTTCGGCTGCTTCGGGCTGCACGAGTGGGCCATGGTCTACCGCCTGGATCCGTCCGACGTGCGTCACGCGGGCTGGCCGCTGCGCCTGGGCGCCGCGGGCACCGACGCGGTGGTCGACAGCCACCAGATCGCCTGCTCGCACTTCGACGCCCACCGCTTCTTCACCCCTGAAGCCGCACCGCTCAACGCGCTGACGCCAACCCGTGAGAGCCAGACGGCGCTCGAGCAGCCGGGCTGCCTCCATGCCGGGATGGACCTCTACAAGTGGGCGCACAAGCTGGTTCCTGCGGTCCCGAGCGACCTCGTCCTGGACTGCTTCGAGCTGGCGCGTGACATCCGGACGCTCGACATGCGTGCTGCGCCCTACGACCTCCGCGAGCTGGGCTACGAGCCGGTGTGCATCGAGACCCCGGAGGGCAAGGCCGCGTATGCCGCCGCCCAGCGCGGCTTCTCCGCCCGCGGGCAGGCGCTGCGCAGCCGTCTCGTCGACGCCATCAACCGCATCACGTCGACACCCCCCTCGCGTCGAGTGCCCACTTCCCGACGCGCCGGACGCGCCGGAACCTGAGCACTCGACACACAACGCCACTCGAGTGCCCACTTCCCAACGGACCGGACGCGACGGAAACTGAGCACTCGACGCAGTCCTCAGGTCGGGGCGTGTATCAAGCGGGACGCTGGACGCTCTGGAGGGTGTCGGCGAAGGTCCAGGCACGCGCGTCGGCAAACCTCCGCCCTCTCAGGGGTGGTGCTGGGCGGGGCCTGAACCGCCCAGCACTTGCGCGTCCGGGACGGTCAGTGCGACCGGGCAAGGCCGCGGACGATGACCGAGAGACCGACCTCGAACGCCTTGGACTCCGTCGTGGCGTCGGGGGCAGGCAGGTCATGATCGACGGTTGCCGCCAGCACTCGATCCTGCTGTCCTGCGACGGATCCGAGGATGTGGTGCACGATGAGCGCCGCCACCTCGTCCCGTTCGGATGCCGGCGCTCCGGCGTCGTGGACGAGTCGGGCGAGGTCTCGGAGCGGGCGCGCAGCACCTGGCTCCACGGCATACGCAAGGCCGACGACATCGGCGCCGTCCGGCACCTGCACGAGGGCGTCACGGACGGCCACGGCCACGCCGACGAGCGCCTCCGCGGGCGGTTGATCGGGTGGCGGGACGGGGATCTCGGCGAGCAGGACGTCGGCCACCTCGACCAGCAGCTCCTGCTTGTTCGCGACGTGCCAGTAGAGGGCGCCGGGCGCGACCCCGAGCTCGCGGGCCAGCCGACGCATCGTCAGGTCTGCGAGACCGTAGCGACGCAGGAGGTCGACGGCAGTCGTGACGACCTGCTCACGACTGAGTGCCATGCGCTCCCCCGACTTCGACGAGGCGGGCCCGGGTGGACCCGCGTTGACAGCCGAGCCTAGCGAGTCGGCATACTGAACACCGTTCAAGTTGAACAGCGTTCAACGCCGCGCGCAAGGAGCCCGCATGACCCGCCGATTCGACGATCTCGCCGATGCCGTCCTCGCCGGGACACCGGCCACCGCCGACGACGCCCTCGACGTCCTGCGCGTCACCGACGATGAGCTGCTCGCCGCCGTCGCCGCTGCAGCCCGCTTGCGCCGCAAGCACTTCGGCAACACCGTCAAGGTCAACTACCTCGTCAACCTCAAGTCGGGGCTGTGCCCCGAGGACTGCCACTACTGCTCGCAGCGACTGGGCTCGCAGGCCGACATCCTCAGGTACACGTGGCTGAAGCCGGACGAAGCCATCGCGCAGGCCGCCGCCGGGCTCCGTGGCGGCGCCACCCGGATCTGCATGGTCTCGAGCGGCCGTGGTCCCACCGACCGGGATGTCGAGCGGGTGGCCGGCATGGTCGGTGCGCTCAAGCAGGAGCACCCCGACGTCGAGGTCTGCGCCTGCCTCGGCCTGCTCAAGGACGGTCAGGCGGAGCGGCTCCGTGACGCCGGAGTCGACGCCTACAACCACAATCTGAACACCGCCGAGTCGCACCACGACGACATCGTCACGACCCACACCTACGTGGACCGGGTCGACACGGTCACCAAGGCCAAGGACGCCGGCCTCTCGCCGTGCTCGGGTCTCATCGCCGGCCTGGGCGAGACCGACGAGCAGCTCGTCGAGGCTCTTCTCGCCCTGCGCGACCTCGGCTCGGACTCGATCCCCGTGAACTTCCTCATGCCCTTCGACGGCACCCCCCTCGAGGGAAAGTGGGAGCTCACCCCCGGGCGCTGCCTGCGCATCCTCACCATGGCGCGAATCATCTGCCCCGACAAAGAGATCCGCATCGCCGGGGGCCGCGAGATGCATCTGCGCTCCCTGCAGGGCCTCGCCCTCCACGTCGCGAACTCGATCTTCCTCGGCGACTACCTCACGTCCGAGGGCCAGGCCGCGGAGGCCGACCTGGAGCTGATCCGGGACAACGGCTTCGTCGTCCTCGGCGCCGACGAGGAGGCCACGCGCCCGACGCCTGACGCCGTCACCACGCACGACCCGGCCAAGCGCCGACGCGGGGCCGGAACGGGTCTCCCCGCCAATGCCTGACCCGTCGGGCTCGCCGCTCGGCGCCCGCGACCGCGGCCTCGTCTGGCACCCGTACGCGCCCCTCGACGGACCCGAGGCGTATGCCGTCGAGGGCGCCTCGGGCGTCCGCCTGAGCCTCACGTCCCCGGAGGGCGAGCGCTTCGAGGCTGTCGATGCGATGGCCTCGTGGTGGTGCGCGGTCCACGGCTACGGCAACCCCGTCCTCGACGCAGCGGCCCACGAGCAGGTCGACCGGTTCAGCCACGTCATGTTCGGCGGCTTGACCCATGAGCCCGCCGTCCGGCTCGCCGAGCGCCTCACGGCGATGTCCCCGGGGCCGATGGCCCACGTCTTCTTCGCCGACTCCGGCTCGGTGTCGGTCGAGGTCGCCCTCAAGCTCTCGCTCCAGTACCAGGCGGCACGCGGACGACCGAAGCGACAGCGATTCCTCACCGTGCGTGGCGGGTACCACGGCGACACGTTCGCCGCGATGAGCGTGTGTGATCCCGTGGACGGGATGCACTCGGCCTTCCCGGGCGTCCTGGCCCGCCAGGTCTTCGCCCCGCGCCCGCCCGCGGCGCGCCAGGTGACCACCCCGGACGGCGACGAGCACTGGGAGACGGACCGTTCGGCCTTCGAGGTCTGGGCCGCCGAGGTACGCGCTCTCGCGGCGACACACGGCGACGAGCTCGCCGCCGTCGTCGTCGAGCCGGTGCTCCAGGGGGCGGGCGGCATGCACGTCTACCACCCCGACTGCCTCCGACTGCTGCGCGACGTGGCCGACGATCACGGGCTGCTCCTCGTCGTCGACGAGATCGCGACGGGTTTCGGCCGCACGGGCCGGATGTTCGCCTCCGAGTGGGCGGACGTCACCCCGGACGTCATGTGCGTAGGTAAGGCCCTGACCGGCGGATACCTGTCTCTCGCAGCGGTACTCATGACACGGGAAGTCGGCGAGGCGATCACGCGATCCGAGTTCCGGGCCCTCCTCCACGGACCCACCTTCATGGCCAACCCGCTCGCCTGTGCGGTCGCGAGCGCCTCCGTCGAGCTCGTCGACAGCACGTGGAAGGAGCACGTCCCCAGGGTCGGCCGCCTGCTCGCCGAACACCTCGCTCCGGCAGCGGCCCTCCCCCAGGTCGTCGACGTGCGCACCCTGGGTGCCGTCGGCGTCGTGCAGCTCGCGTCACCGGTCGACGTCGCCCGGGTCACTCGCGCAGCGCTGCAGCGTGGCGTCTGGGTGCGCCCGTTCCGGAACCTCGTCTACGCGATGCCTCCCTACATCTGCACCGACGAGGACGTGCGGCTCACCGCAGCGGCGATCGTCGGCGCGGTGGCGGAGGTGCACGGATGAGCGACTGGGACACCTGGCTGGCGGAGCGGTCCGACCTCCGGGCCGCTAGAGGCGTGGAACGCTTCGACGCCGTCCTGCGCCTGGGCGGTCGGCGCCACGGACCCCGCGACGCCCTTGACCTCGCCTCGAACGACTACCTTGGCCTCTCACGGGACGAGCGCGTCGTGGGAGCGGCTCACGAGGCCCTCGACCGCTATGGCGCGTCGGCGACCGCCAGCCGTCTGGTGACCGGGACGCTGCCGGTGCACCGGGACCTCGAGGCCGCCCTCTGCCGGCTGGCCGGGCAACCGAGCGCGCTCGCCTTCTCCACCGGGTATGCCGCCAACCTCGGAGTGCTGACCGCATTCAGTGGTCGCGGGGCTGAGATCCTCCTCGACGCCCACGCCCATGCGTCGCTGCACGACGCCGCTCGCATGGCACGCGTGCCGTACGCCACCTTCGCGCACAACGACCCGGTGGCCCTCGACGCCGAGCTGGCCGCCCGCCCCGACCGGAGGGTCGTCGTCGCCGTCGAGTCGATCTACTCGGTCCTGGGCGATGCCGCGCCCCTGCGCGACCTCGTCGAGGTCTGCCACCGCCATGGCGCCCTGCTCGTCGTCGACGAGGCCCACGGCATCGGGGTGGCCGGGCACGGGCGCGGTCTCGTCCACGAGCTCGGCCTCGCCGGCGCCCGCGACCTGGTCGTCACAGCGACGCTGTCGAAGGCCCTCGGCTCACAGGGCGGCGCCGTGCTCGGGTCGACCGCCGTGCGCCATCACCTCGTCAACACCGCGCGGAGCTTCATCTTCGACACGGGGCTCGCGCCGGCCTCGGCCGCTGCCGCGTGCACGGCCGCGGACATCGTGGCGAGCGACGGGACGCTCGCGGCAGCGGTGCGTGCCAACGCGGGCACCATCGCGGCGACCTGCGGGATCGAGCAGGCGGCCGGCGCGGTGCAGTCGCTGCCGATGCCGTCCCCCGACAGTGCGGTCGCGGCGGCGCTCGACCTGCGCGCCCAGGGCGTCCTCGTGGGATGCTTCCGGCCGCCCAGCGTTCCCGACGGCGCATCGCGTCTCCGAGTCACGGCGCGCGCTGACCTCGACGGTGAGGACCTCTTCCGTGCCGCGCGGATCGTCGCTCGCACAGCCGCGCTGCACGGAGCCCCCTCGCGTCCCGACACCGTCGAGGGGCCACGGTCAGGGGACGCTCCCTCCCCCACCCGTGGCCTCCCGTCGGTCGCGGCCGTCGAGGGCCCGCAGGGACTCGTGGTGCGTCCGTCGGCCCTCGGCGCCGCCACACCCCGTGACAACGATGAGTGAGTCGCAGGTGCCCCCGGTGGTCCTGGTCACGGGCACCGACACCGACGTGGGCAAGACGGTCGTGACGGCGGCGGTCGTCGCGACGGCACTGGCCGCGGGGCTGCGCGTGACGGCATACAAACCCACGCAGACCGGGGTGGCAC
>NZ_JBFULD010000085.1:0-13350 GCF_056400505.1 Terrabacter sp. P5_B1 | reverse complement strand
GTCCACGTCAGCGAGGTCGAGGTCGACACGCGCACCGGTCACACCCGCGTGCTGCGCGTGCACGGGGGCATCGCCGTCGGCCGCATCCACGCCCCCGTGCTGGCGCGCAGCCAGTGCGAGGGCTCGGTCATCCAGGGCATCGGGCTCGCGCTCTACGAGAACCAGGTCCTCGACCCGCACACCGGCCTGACCCTGACGGCCAACCTCGAGGACTACCGCATCCCGCAGCTCGGCGACACCCCCGAGATCGACATCCACTTCCACGAGGAGGGCTGGGACCGCGTGCCCGGTGGCGGGGTCGGTCTCGGCGAGGTCGCGACGATCAGCCCGGCAGCGTCCGTCGGCAACGCGATCTTCAACGCCACCGGCTGGCGCCCACTGACCTTGCCGGTCCGGCCGGACCGCGTGCTCGAGGGACTGCGGACGGAGGTCACCCGGTGAGCGTCACGATCCTCACGGCATACGACGAGCGGCCCGATGGCCCAGGCGAGTTCGTCTACCGCGCCGGCGGCACCGACCTGCAGGAGCGGCTGCGCACGACGGGCGCGACGCCGCACGTCCTCGACCTGACTGGCGTGCCGGGCTTCGCCGGCATCGCACGCACCGAGGCCGGGACGACCATCGGCGCCGGCACCACCGTCGCGACCCTGGCGCGCGACCTGGCCACCGACTACCCGGCGCTCGCGCTGACCGCCGCGGGTCTGGCGACGCCGCAGGTGCGCGCCACGGCCACCGTCGGCGGCAACCTGCTCCAGCGCACCCGATGCTGGTACTTCCGCCACCCGCACACCGCCTGCTTCAAGTCCGGGGGCGTCGGCTGCCCGGCCCGCGACGGTCGCCATCTCTACGGCGTCGCCTTCGACACCGCGCCGTGCGTCCACCCGCACCCGTCGTCGCTCGCGATGGCCCTGCTGACGTATGCCGCCACCGTCGACACGACGCAGCGGCGCAGTCTCACGGTCGGTGACGTGCTCGGCGACGGGTCCGACCCGAGCCGCGACCACCTCCTCGCCGACGACGAGGTGCTGACCCGCATCACGCTGCCACCCCCGGCGGCGGGCGAGCGGGCGGCATACTTCCGCGCGATCAGCCGGTTCGAGGCGGAGTGGCCGCTCGTCGAGGCCGTCGTCCGCGTGGTGCGGGACGACGCCGGGACGGTCACCTCGGCCGGACTCGCGATCGGCGGGGTGGCACCGGTTCCGTTGCGGCTCAACGCGGTCGAGACCATGCTCCTCGGCTCGTCCCTCGACGACGACACGGTGGCGGCGGCCGCCGCGGCAGCAACCGACGGCACCCGTCCGCTCGAGGAGACCGGCTACAAGGTGCAGCTCATCGAGGCCACCGTGCGTGAGGTGCTCGAGCGCGTCCGTGGGTAGGAGCCGTGCATGATGAGAGGCGCGATGACCGGGCGAGCTGTCGAGCGCGAACGCCTGGGGGCGTGGGTGCTCAAGTGCAACCCGGCCCTCTGGGACCTGCGGGCCCTGCTCGACTCCGGCGAGCGACGCCTGACCTCGTGGGCCGTGCACCCGAGCTACCGCACGCGGCTCGTCGCACCCGGCGACAAGGTGCTCTTCTGGGTGTCGGGCGACGGGCGTGACGGCCTGGGACGCGGGGTGTGGGGACTCGGTCACGCGGTGGCGGAGGTCGAGCCCTGGGCGGAGTCGACGCAAGGGTTCTGGCGCACCGCGTCGGACGCCCACACCGTGCGTGAGCGTGTCGAGATCGACGTCGCGCTGCTCGAGGACCCGGTCGAGGACGCCGAGCTGCGGGCCGCGGGCATCGACGGCCTCGAGGTGCAGCGCCAGCCGTTCATGGCCAACCCCTCGTTCGTCTCGGACGAGCAGCTCGACACCATGCTGCCGCTGCTCCCTCCGTGGCCCACCGCCCCGCGCGCCGGGAGCGCGTCTTGAGAGCGATCGTCGTCTCGGACACGCACGCGCCGCGGCGCTGGAAGGCGTGCCCCCCGGCGCTGCTGCCGCACCTGGAGGGCGCGGACGTCATCCTGCACGCCGGGGACGTGTGCACCCCCGACGTCCTCGACCTGCTCGCGACGTTCGCTCCGGTCCATGTCGTCATGGGCAACAACGACGTGCCCGAGGTCGCCGAGTGGGGTGCGCCCGAGACCCTTGAGGTCGAGCTCGAGGGCGTGCGCATCGGGATGATCCACGACAGCGGCCACCGTCAGGGCCGCACGGCCCGGCTGCGCGGCCGGTTCCCGACCGCCGACCTCGTCGTCTTCGGGCACTCCCACATCCCGCTCGACGAGACCGGCGACGGCGTGCGCATCCTCAACCCGGGGTCTCCCACGGACCGCCGCCGCCAGCCGGCCGGGACCTTCGCCGTCCTCGAGGTGCGGGACGGCGCCCTCGTCGAGGCCAGGATCGAGCAGCTGCCGCGCTGAGGCCCCAGGTCCCCCAGGGCCCCCCGGGCTCAGCGACCGCCGAAGGTCTCCATCATGATCTGGCGCTCGCCCGCCGTGAGGTTGGTCGCGATGAGCTTGCTGTGCACCCCGTGGAAGCGCTCGCCCACCCGGTCGAGGTCGCCCTCCTCGGTGACGAGGAAGAGCGCCGAGGTGCCCGGCGTCACCTCCGTGCGGATGGTCGTCAGCTGCTCCTTGGTGATCCCGGCGTCCGCGGTCACCTTGCTGATGGCGCCGATCGCGGCACCGACGACGCCGCCCACCACCGGCACGAAGAAGAGGGCGCCGGCCAGGACTCCCCACAGGGCGCCCCACCCGGTGCCGCGCCACTTCTCGTCGTTGCCGTGGCTCGTGCTGGGGTGTGACTCCCCCTCGGGCCAGGTGACGACCGCGTGGTCGACGATCTTGAGGAACCCCTCCCGCTGGCAGTCCTGGAGGACGGACTCGGCCTGTGCGGCGCCGCCCGGGGTGTCGAACTTCCATACCGTGAAGGCAGCCATCTCATGCTCCTTTGCGTCGCCGCCGGCCGTCCGGCGCGTTGCGAGTGGTGTCGAGACCCACCCTGCCGCCCGCGGCCGCCGCGATCGTCCCCCTCACAGGGTGAGGTTTCAGAGCTCAGCCACCAGCCCAGTCACCAGCGCAGTCACCAGCCCAGTCACCAGCCCAGTCACCAGCCCCAGGAGCCGGGGCCGCCCTTGAAGGGACCGACGACCCGGTCGGTGATCCACCCGCCGTAGAAGCCGCCCTCCTGCGCACGGACCTGCTCGCCGTCGACGAGGCAGGCGTCGACGAGCCCGGGCATGACGGCGACGTGACCGGCCAGGACGGCATACGTCGGCACGGGCTCGGGATAGGTCCACGCGGCGCGAGCCGCCCGACGTCCGTCGCCGACGAGGTCGAAGTAGGCCGCGCGACCCTTCCACTCGCACACGGTGCTGCCCTCGACGGGGACGAGCGCACCCTCGACGAAGGCGTCGAGCGGCAGGTAGTAGGTCGGCGGGTGGCTCGTCTCGAGGACCCGCAGCGACGCGCGCGTGCGCGCCACGACCTCGCCGCCGAGGTGGACCTCGACGAGCTCGCTGCTCGGGTCGACGGCCGGCGGGCGCGGGTAGTCCCACACGGACTCCTGCCCGGGGCCGGCCGGCAGGGGCACGGGACGGCTCACCGGCTCGCCCCGCAGATCGCCTCGAGGCCGGTGGCGAGCCGGTCGACGTCGTCGGCGTTCGTGTAGGGCGCGAGACCCATCCGCAGCCCGCCGGTCGGGCCGAGCCCGAGGTGGTGGCTGCACTCCCACGCGTAGAAGTGGCCGGCGGGCGCGTTGACGCCGCGCTGCGCGAGGGCGGCACGCAGGTCCTGCGGGTCGTGACCCTCGACGGTGACGAGCAGCGTCGGGGTGCGGCGCTTCGCGTTGCTGTATGCCGTGAGGCCGGGGATCGCGCGCAGCCGCTCCTCCAGCGTGGCGAGGAGGGCGTCCTCGTGCTCCTCGAGCGCGGCGAACGAGGCCTCGAGGCGCTCGCGGCGCGGCCGGGACGGGTCGGTGAGGGCGAGGTCGGCGAGGAAGTCGACGGCGGCGGTCGTGCCCGCGAGCAGCTCGTAGGGCAGGGTGCCCAGCTCGAAGCGCTCCGGCACGGCGTCGGACGACGGGAGCAGCTTGTCCGGGCGGAGCGTCTCGAGGAGCGCCGGACTCGCGGCGAGGACCCCGTGGTGCGGGCCGAGGAACTTGTAGGGCGAGCACACCCAGAAGTCCGCGCCGCTTGCCGGCACGTCGATGAGCACGTGGGCCGTCGCGTGGACGCCGTCGACCCACAGCAGTGCCCCCACGGCGTGGGCGACGTCGGCGATGGCCGGCAGGTCGGGGCGGGTGCCGATGAGGTTCGAGGCGGCGGTGACCGCGACGAGGCGGGTGCGGTCCGTGACGACCGCCTCGACYGCCTCGGGCGGCAGCTCGCCCGTCGTCGGGTCGAAGTCCGCCCAGCGCACGGTGGCGCCGGTCGCCTCGGCGGCGAGCGCCCAGGGGCGGATGTTCGCGTCGTGGTCGAGGCGGCTGACGACGAGCTCGTCACCCGGGCCCCAGTCCTTGGCCAGGGTGCGGGCGAGCTGGAAGGTCAGCTCGGTGGCGGACCGCCCGAAGACGACGCCGGCGGGGTCGACCGCGAGGAGGTCACCCATCGCGGCTCGGGCCTCGAGGACGATGCGGTCGGCGCGCCGCTCGGCCGGCGTCACCGTGCCGCGGTTCGAGATAGCCGCGGTCAGGGTCTCGACGACCGCCGTGGCGACCGTGTCGGGCACCTGGGAGCCGCCGGGCCCGTCGAAGTGCGCCGCGCCCTCGCGCAGGGCCGGGAAGTGCCACCGGATCCGGTCGACGTCGTAGCCGGGATGTGTCATGCCCCCATCCTCACCCATGCTTGTCGGCGGTGAGGAAGTGAGCACTCGACGGACCCCTGCAGTCGAGTGCCCACTTCCCGGCGGACGGACTGCTCCTTCGATCGGGTCAGTCGCTGACGCGGCCGTTCTCGAAGAGGCGGGGGACGCGGTGGTTGGCCACGAAGCGGTCGTCGGGGTCGTAGGCCGACCGGATCCCCTTCAGCTGCACCCACGCCGAATCGGTGTAGCCCGTGCGGGCGTCGACCCCGTTCTCAGCGAAGTTGAGGTAGCTGCGACCCGTCGACCACGGCTCGAGCGCGCGGGTGAACTGGTGGGCGTCGAGCTGCCCCTGCATCGCCAGCTCCGGGGTGGCCGCGATCGCGACGCCGAAGGCGGCGTATGCCGCGTCGATCGTCGCGAGGGCGCCGTGGCCCTCCGGGGCCCGACCGAGCGCACCCCCGAGCTGTCGCAGCTCGGCCGCGAGCAGGGACGACGTGGAGCCGGGGCCGACCTGCTCGAGGATCGTGTCGATCGCCGAGTCGTTCAGCTCACCGAGGAGGGTCCCGTCCGAGACGGCCGGAGTGGGGCCCTCCGGGTCCATGTGCAGCCGGGTCAGGGACCGGGCGGGCAAGCGGTCGAAGGTGTCGATCTCCGGGCCGAGCCCGCGCAGCAGGCCGAGGATCGAGCGTGCCTCGGCGTCGCAACCGAGCACCGCCCCGTCGATGACGACGATCGACCGCCCGCGCAGCGGCTCCGGGATCGCCGGCAGCGGTGGGAGGTTGAGGAAGCGGAACGACGTCGTGACGGCGTCCGGTGCCTCGGGCGCCCAGTCGGCCCACCGTCGCAGCACGCGCTCGGCCTGGTCGCGGTCCCAGACGAGCATGCCGGCATACGCCGTCTCGACGGGGTAGAGGCGGAACTCGAGCGCCGTGACGACGCCGAAGTTGCCGCCGCCGCCGCGCAGCGCCCAGAAGAGCTCGACGTTCTGCGTGGCGTCGGCACGCACGTGCTCGCCGCTCGCGGTGACGAGCTCGACCGCGGTCAGGCTGTTGGAGGCGAGGCCGAGYCGGCGGGCGTACCAGCCGAGGCCGC
Organism: Terrabacter sp. P5_B1; assembly: GCF_056400505.1. Lineage (NCBI taxonomy): Bacteria > Bacillati > Actinomycetota > Actinomycetes > Micrococcales > Intrasporangiaceae > Terrabacter > Terrabacter sp. P5_B1. The sequence continues at coordinate 7,475 of NZ_JBFULD010000085.1, read as the reverse complement.
CGCCGAGGCTGTAGCCGGCGATGCCGACGTCGGGCGAGCTGCCGTGCAGCGCCGCGAGCCGGTGGTCGGCGGCGGGCTCGGTCGCGTCCATCCACAGCGCGCCGCCCTCGACGCGGGCCATGCGCCGGGTCGGGTCGATGCTGACGCCGCGCATCCGTCCGGTGCGGACGAGGACGACGTCGTCGAGGCCCTGCGCGACGAGCGGCCCGGCGTTGTGGCCGGTGCTCTGCGGGGCGATGCGCAGACCTGCTGCGGCGGCGGCGCGGACGACGTCCTGGACGTGGGACACGGTGCGAGGCAGGGCCACGGCGGCGGGGCGCTGGTCGAGCGCGACGTTCCACGGCAGGCGTGCCGCGTCGTAGCCGGGGTCGCCGGGGAGGTGGACCGCACCGTCGCAGAGTCCGGCGAGGCTCGTGGCCCGTCGGGCGGTGGGGGTGAGGTTGAGGGTCATGCTCGTCTCCTGAGTCGTTATCGGTCGCGGTCGGCCCCCGGGCGTCTCTCGTGGTGGGCGCGGCCGTTCAGAGACCGGTGAAGCCCGTCAGATACATCGCGCGAGAAAGGTCCGCTTCGTCCTGGCAGGCCCGTGCGGCGCGAGGTTCTGCGCCGCGTCTGGCCGGCCGCAGGGCGTCCGGTTCGCTGCACCGCCGCGCCCCGAGGTGCATGCTGGGCTGATGGACGACGTGACGACCGGCACCGTGCGTGACCTGCTGCTCGACGGCTTCGACCGCATCCGCGAGGGCGTGCCGCAGGTGGTCGACGGCCTCTCCGTCGACGAGCTGCTGTGGCGACCGGACGCGCAGGCGAACCACATCGCCTGGCTCGTCTGGCACCTGACGCGCCAGCAGGACGACCAGGTGGCGCACCTGGCCGGCGAGCAGTCCGCGTGGCTCGGCGACGGCTGGGTCGACCGCTTCGGGCTGCCCTACGCGCCCGACGCCCACGGGTGGAGCATGAGCTCGGCGGACGTCGGCCGGTTCACCGTGGTGGACCCGGGGCTCTTCGGCGAGTACCACGGCGACGTCCACGACCGCACCGCCACGCTGCTCCAACGCCTCGACGCGGACGCCTACGAGCGTGTCATCGACGCGCACTGGGACCCGCCCGTCACGGTGGCGATCCGGATCGTCTCCGTGCTCGGCGACGCGTTGAAGCACCTCGGGCAGGCCGAGTACGTCCGCGGTCTCGTCGAGCGCCGCCGCTGAAGGGTCGGCGTCCGGGTTCACCCGTGGTGACGGACACGGGTGGGACCTCTGTGGCTCCGGTGGTGGACGAGTTCATGACGCTCCCGGCGCATGGCTGATCCACAGGAAGGGCTGCGAGAATGGAGGCAATGACCACCACTGTCGTGAGCCCCGCTGCCGTCGCCGTCGAGACATCTTTCGACGGCGGTGTCGTGCCGCGGCACGACCCGGTGCGACGTCACCGTCTGGCCCTCATCGCTCGCGGCCGCCGTGCTCGTCTCGCCGCCACCGTGGTCGTCGTCTTCGCCCTCGCAGGTGTCAACATCGGCAACCACGTGCTCGGCTGGGACACGATGTGGCTCGGCCCGGTGGGCGCGGTCGCGCTGCTGGCCTTCGCGCGCTGGCAGGGACTCACCTGGCACCAGCTGGGCCTCGCGCGGCACACCCACGCGCGGGGCATCCGGTGGGGGCTCGGTGTCATCGCCGTCGTCGCGTTCGTCTACCTCGTCGGCATCCTGCTCCCCTCCACCCGGACCGCCTTCCTCGACGCGCGCTACCACCTGCCTCCGGCGGGTGCCCTGCTCACGGCCTTCGTCATGATTCCCGTCGGCACGATCCTGCTCGAGGAGGTCGCCTTCCGCTCCGTGCTGTGGGGCTTCCTCTCCCGGCACGCCCGGATGTGGCAGGTCCTCCTCGGCTCGTCCCTGCTCTTCGGCCTCTGGCACGTCTTCCCCGCCATGGCATCGGCCACGGGCAACGCCGCCATCGGGTCGGCGGTCGCCGGGCTCGGGCCGTTCGCCAAGCTCGCCATCGTCGGCGGCACGGTGGCGTTCACCGCCCTCGGCGGGGTCGTCGCGGGCGAGCTGCGCCGGCGCAGCGGGAGCCTCTTCGCGAGCGTCGGCATGCACTGGGCCACCAACGCGCTCGGCGTGCTCTTCGGCGTCCTCGCCTGGCGCCTCACCTCCTGAGTCCGGCTGCCCAAGCCGGCTACCCGGGCCGTATGGCGCGTCCGCGCCGATCGCGCTCTCGAGCGCAGCGGCTGCGACACTGGCGCGCATGGACGGCTTCACGATCCGCCCGGCGCGGCCGGAGGACCACGAGCGGCTCGGTGACCTCACCGCCGCCGCGTACCTCGACGACGGGCTGCTCGACTTCGGCGCGGAGGACCCCTACCTCGAGGTGCTTCGTGATGTCGCCCGCCGCGCGGAGCACGCCGACGTGCTCGTCGCCGTCGACCCGGCGGGGGTCGTGCTCGGAGGCTTCGCCTTCGTCGCCGGTCCCGGGCCCTTCGCCGACGTCGCCCGGGACGACGAGGCCGAGTTCCGCACCCTGGCCGTCGTGCCCGCTGGTCGCGGCCGTGGGGTCGGCACGGCGCTGGTCCGTGAGTGCATCGACCGCGCGCGAGCCCTCGGCCGCCGCCGGCTCGTGCTCTCGACGCAGCCGACGATGCACGCCGCGCACCGCGTCTACGAGCGGTTCGGCTTCACCCGCGCGCCCGAGCGCGACTGGTCGCCCGTCCGCGACCTCCGGCTGCAGGTCTACGAGCTGGAGCTCGACCGCGCCTGAGCCGCGGCATTCGCGCGCGCGACGAGGTCGCGCACCGCGGTCACGATCGTCGGGTCGAGCTCGACGTGCGCCTCGAGCAGACCCAGGAGCGTCGCCGCCGCGTGCGCGTTGCGCTCGTAGCCGGGCACGAGGTCGGCGAGCGGCAGCACGTCCGCGCCGAACCGCCGCTCGACGCCCCGGTCGACGACGAAGACGTCCTGCGCCTCGCCCGCGCCGAGGCCCAGGTGGCCGAGCACGGTGACCCAGCGGTCGACGGCATACCCCTGGATGAAGCGGGTGGCCGTCAGGCGCTCGCCGCGCAGGTCGCGGTGCAGCCCGACGTAGAGGTTCGTGATCGCCTCGCCCACCTGGTGCTCGAGCGAGGCCGCCTGCGGCACAGGCGTGCTCGGGATCTCCAGGCCGGCGGGGGCGTCGGCTCGGCTCCAGTGGATGCGGCCCGGTGGGTAGCCCGCGGTCGCCAGGTCGGCCAGCGAGAAGACGGCGTACTCCGCGAAGAGGTCGCCCTCGAGGAGCGCCTTGCGGCCGGCGTCGCTGTTCTCGAACGACCACACCACCGGGTGCGCCGCCTCGAGCCAGTCGATGTCGGCGAGGTAGCGGTCACGGGCGGCCCCGTCGTCGACAACGACGAAGAAGTCCGCGTCGGAGTGCTCGTCGAGGCGGTGCAGGTCGCGACCCACCGAGCCGAGGCAGAGCAGCGCGACGGCGTCGCCGCGACGGTCGAGCTCGGTGCCGAGGCGGTCGAGGAAGGCGAGCAGGCGCTGCGGGACGGTGGGGTGGTCGGGCTGGGTGGGTGCGGACGGCATACGTCGTCTCCTTGTCGTGGCGGAGTCGACGTGTCAGCCCGCCCGGCGCACAGCCGTCGGGGTCGCGACACGGCGAGCGTATGCCGTGTCGCCCGTCCGCGGAAGGGGCCCTCGGTGGGTGTGTCGGCGGCGCGCCCGTGGCAGGCTGGAGAGGTGCCCGTGACCATCGAGGACGTGCGGCGCGTGGCCGAGCAGCTGCCTCGCTCCTACGAGGTGCTCGTCCGAGACCGCGTCAAGTTCCGCGTGGGGAAGATCGTGTGGCTCGCCTTCTCGTCGGACGAGACGCAGATGGGCTTCGCCTTCCCCAAGGAGGAGCGCGACGTGCTCGTCGCGAGCGAGCCCGAGGTCTTCCTCATGCCACGCCGGTCCGACCTGCGCTTCAACTGGATCGAGGTGCGGCTCGACGCGATCGACAAGGACCGGATGCGCGAGATCGTCGTCGACGCCTGGCGGATGGTCGTGCCCAAGACCGTGGCCCTGGCACAGGCCGGGGACTGAACGGCTCGCGCCTGCGGGCGTCCTGTGTGCACTGTGTGGGGTCAGGACCCCAATCTCTGCACACGGCGCCGGTCACGTGGAGATGCGGTACGCGCGTGCGGGTCGTGGACCCGTCTCGGACGCGCCACGCTCGATGCAGAACTCGTTGCCCTCGGGGTCGGCCATCGTGACCCAGCCCGAGCCCTCGGGCGTGCGGTGGTCGCCAACGACGGTGGCGCCGAGGGCGAGCGCGCGCTCGACCCACTCGTCGCGGGTTCCCTCGTCGGGGGCGAGATCGAGGTGCTGGCGGTTCTTGGCCGACTTGCCTTCGGGGACGGGGATGAAGAGCAAACCGAGGCCGGAGCTCGGGAACGACGCCGCGACGACGATCTCGGGGTCATCGTCGTAGTAGACGTTCCAGCCGAGAAGCTCGGACCAGAAGGTGCCCAGGGCGCGGGCATCGGCGCAGTCGAAGGTCACGTTGTGGATGTGCAGCGTCATGCTGGCAAGCGTGCTGGCCCTTCTCCTTGCCGGGCAAGCGGATTGCCGATGCAGGCTCGTTGCGCCTGACCTGGGCCGAGCTCGACGGTGGACCGCGGGGCAGATGACCGCGTCCACCGTCCTCGTTGTCGCCATCGCCGGCTCCCCGCGCGGCGCCGGCCCGGGGATGGCAGGGTGGGCAGATGCGCAACCGACAGTCTGTCCGAATGTGATCGATCGGGTGTTCAACCGTGCACGAATGCTCATAGACTGCGCCGCGTGATGCGCCAAGCAGTGGTCGGGATCGACGTCGGCGGCACCCGGATCAAGTCGGCCCTCGTGACCCCCGACGGGCAGGTGCTCGCCGAGACGGTCCGCGAGACCCCCGACGAGGTCGGTGCCCGGCTCGGCGAGGTCGCGGCCGACGAGGTCGCGGAGCTGACGGCTCGCGCCGGCGAGGCCATCGACCTGCTCGCCCTCGGCGTCGTCGTCCCGGGGGTGGTCGACGACGTGGCGGGTATCGGCGTCTGGTCGGCCAACCTCGGCTGGCGCGACCTCGACCTCCGCGGCGGGGTCGCCGCCCACGTCGACGTCCCGGTCGCGGTCGGTCACGACGTGCGCTCCGGCCTGCTCGCCGAGCACCGCCTCGGCGCCGCCCGGGAGGCCGACAACGTGCTCTTCGTGCCACTCGGCACGGGCCTCGCGAGCGCGATCCTCTGTCGCGGCCAGCTCGTCACGGGGTCGCTGTGGACCGGCGAGATCGGCCACGTCGTCGTCGCGCCGGACGGGCCGCTCTGTGGCTGCGGGCAGCGGGGCTGCCTCGAGGCGCTGTCGAGCGCGGGCGCGATCGGCCGCCGCTGGTCCGAGGCGACCGGACTGGTCGGCGACGCCGAGGAGGTCGCCCGCCGCGTCGAGGCCGGGGAGCCCGAGGCCCGCCGCATCTGGCAGGAGGCCGTCGACGCGCTGGCGAGCATGGTCGCGCCCATCGTGGCGGGCGTCGGGACCGAGCTGGTCCTCATCGGGGGCGGTCTCGTCCATGCGGGTGACACCCTCCTCGCACCCCTGCGTGCCGCCCTCACGGCCCGACTCGGGGGTCGCGAGGACGTCGTCGTCGAGGCCGCCGCCCTCGGCGCCCGCGCCGGCGCGCTCGGCGCTGCCACCATCGCCCTGGACGTCGTCGGTCGATGATCATCACCGTCACGCCGAACCCCGCGCTCGACATCACGTATGCCGTCCCGTCCGTCGCGCTGGGCGAGTCCCACCGCGTCGCCTCGGTGAGCGAACGGGCCGGGGGCAAGGGCCTCAACGTCGCGGCGGTGCTCACGACGATGGGACACCGGTCCGTGGCCGTGGCGCCGGTCGGCGCGACGGACGTCGACCTCTTCGCATCCGACCTCGGCGCGCGCCGCGTGCCGCACCGCCTCGTGCCGTCGCCGTGCCCGACCCGACGGTCCGTGGCCGTCGTCGAGGCCGGCGGTCGGGCGACCCTGTTCAACGAGCCCGGCGTCGGTCAGTCGCAACGGGTCTGGGACCGGGTCGTGGAGGAGGTCGCCGCGCTCGCAGCCCAGGCCTCGGTGCTGACGGTGTCGGGCAGCTTTCCGCCCGGCACCGACCCCGACCTCGTCCGGCGGCTGACGCGGGTGGCGCACGAGGCAGGCCTGCGCCTCGTCCTCGACGTCAGCGGAGCCCACCTGTCGCGCACGCTGAGCCTGCGGCCCGACCTCGTCAAGCCCAATCGCGTCGAGGCGGCTCAGACCCTGACCGGACTCGGCCGGGGTGAGGTGCCGTCCGTGCCCGGGGCTGCCCGGGCCCTCGTCGCGGCCGGAGCCCGGGCTGCGATCGTCAGTGACGGCACGAACGGCCTCGTCCTCGTCCACGACGACCTCGCGCTGCGGGCCTACCTGCCCCGCTCGCTCTCCGGCAACCCGACCGGGGCGGGCGACGCCCTGACGGCCGCGCTCGCGGCCGACCTCGACGGCATCGGGGACCTGCCGACAGGCCGGGAGGACTGGGCGGCGGTGCTGCGCCGCGGTGTCGCGTGGTCGGCGGCCGCGGTGGTGCAGCCCGTCGCCGGCGCCGTCGACCCCGCCGACGTCGACCGTCTGCTCCCCACCGTCGAGATCGAGGAGATCCGTCCGTGACCCGCTCCGCCCTGACGCCCGTGCTCGCCGAGGCGGTGGCCGCCGGTCGTGCGGTCGCGGCYTTCAACGTCATCCAGCTCGAGCACGCAGAGGCGTATGCCGCTGCGGCCGAGCGCGTCGGCCTGCCCGTCGTCATGCAGATCTCGGAGAACTGCGTGCGCTACCACGGCTCCCTGGCGCCGATCGCGGCGGCGACGCTCGCCATCGCGGACGCGTGCACCCAACCCGTCGTCGTGCACCTCGACCACGCCGAGGACGTCGCCCTCGTCGAGGAGGCGGTCCGGCTCGGCCTGACGTCCGTGATGTTCGACGGGTCGACGCTGCCCGACGACGAGAACCGCGCCGTGACTCGTCGCGTCGTCGAACTCTGCCGGACGGCCGGGGTCTCGGTTGAGGCCGAGCTCGGCGAGGTCGGCGGCAAGGACGGCGTCCACGCGCCCGGTGTCCGCACCGATCCTGCGGACGCGGCGCGCTTCGTCGCCGACACCGGTGTCGATGCGCTCGCCGTGGCCGTCGGCAGCAGCCACGCGATGACCGACCGCACGRCAGAGCTCGACACGGATCTCATTGCCGCACTGAGGGACTCGGTGCCGGTGCCGCTCGTGCTCCACGGTTCGTCCGGGGTGCCCGACGCAGGACTCGTCGCCGCGGTGCGAGCCGGCATGACGAAGGTCAACATCGCCACGCACCTCAACCAGGTCTTCACGCATGCGATGACCGAGCAGCTCGAGGCGTCCCCCACGGTCGACACGAGGAAGTACCTCGGCGCGGCACGCTCGGCAGTCACCGACGAGGCCGCCCGCCTCATGCGGCTCCTCGCCCCCCGC
>NZ_JBFULD010000084.1:0-13388 GCF_056400505.1 Terrabacter sp. P5_B1 | reverse complement strand
ACCGCGTCGAGCTCGGCAGCGTCGAGGTCGGCGACGACGACCTGCCAGCCCTCGCGCGCCAGTCGGGTCGCGATGGCGCGGCCGATCCCCCGGGCGGCCCCGGTGACGACGGCGGTGTCGGGCATGCTGCTCCTCGCGAGTGGACTAAGCGCTTGCTTACCCTGACGACAAGACCCCTCTCCCGTCAAGTGGCCCGCCCACTCCCCCGCCTCTCCCCACCCGTCGAGAGGCCACGTCTTGCCGCCTCCCACCCGTCGAGAGGCCACGTGTGGCCGCCTCCCACCCCTCGAGAGGCCACGTCTTGCCGCCCCGTGGCGTCAGCCGGCGACGCGGTGCACGAAGGCGACAGCGCGGTCTAACCCGTCGGGCCACGCGTGTCGTATGCCTCGTCGACCATCTCGACGAGGTCACCCGGGACGTGCCTGGCCAGCGCGGCGCCCGAGCGCGCGGCCCCGGGGCCGAAGACCGCCCGGATCATGAGCGCGGAGGGCCAGGGTGTCGTCCGGGCGACGACGGCCACGGCTCCGGCCGCGGTGGCGGCACTGAGTGCGACCGTCCGCGCGAGTCCACAGGCGCGGCCGAGGATCTCACCCACGGGGGTGAATCTAGCCCCGCCCCGAACCAACGTGGCCTCTCGACCAGCACGACGCGGCCACACGTGGCCTCTCGACCAGCTCGACGCGGCCACACGTGGCCTCTCGACGAGTGAGAGGCGGCAACACGTGGCCTTTCGACGGTTGCGTGTCGGTGGGGCGGGGCAAGATCACGTCATGCAGCTCTCCGACGTCGTCGCCACCTCGCAGGCCGTCGCGGCCACCTCGTCCCGCACCGCGAAGGTCGAGGCGCTGGCAGCCTGCCTGCGGCGGGCGGCGCAGGACGGCCCTGACGTCATCGAGGTCGTCACCGCCCATCTGTCCGGCGTGCTGCCGCAGCGGCGCATCGGCGTCAGCTGGCGCGGGCTCCAGGGCTTGCCGGAGCCCGCCGCGGAGTCCACCCTGACCGTCGAGGAGGTCGACCGCACCGCGACGAGCATCGCCGCCATCACCGGGTCGGGCTCCGGCACCGCCCGTTCCAGCGCGGTCCGTGYGCTCTTCGCCCGTGCCACCGCCGACGAGCAGGCCTGGCTGCGGGGCCTCATCACGGGCGAGACGCGTCAGGGCGCCGGAGACGGCGTGATGCTCCAGGCCGTCGCGAAGGCGGCCGAGGTGCCGGACGCCGCGGTGCGCCGGGCCGTCATGGTCGCCGGCTTCGCTGGCCCGGTCGCGCGCGCGGCCCTGACCGGCGGGGCCGAGGCTCTCGACGCGCTGACCCTCGAGGTCGGCCGGCCCCTGCGCCCGATGCTCGCCGGCTCGGCGCCCGACGTCGCCGCGGCCCTCGCCACGCTGGGAGGCGAGGTCGTCGTCGAGACCAAGCTGGACGGCATACGCCTGCAGGCCCACGTCGACAACCGCACGAGCCCCGGCACCGTGCGCCTCTTCACCCGCACGCTCGACGAGGTGACCGAACGGATGCCGGAGATCACCGAGGCGCTCGCCGCCCTCGACGTCGAGACCCTCGTGCTCGACGGCGAGGTCATCGCGCTCGGCGAGGGTGGCCGCCCGCAGCCCTTCCAGGTCACGGGCGCGCGCACGGCGAGCAGCGCCGATGTCGGCCGGCTGCGTGAGGAGGTGCCGCTGACACCGTTCTTCTTCGACGTGCTCCACCTCGACGGCGCCGATCTCCTCGACGTGCCGGCGCGCGTGCGCTGGGAGCACCTCGCGCGCACCGTGCCACCGGCGTGGCTGGTGCCGCGTGAGAGCACCGACGACCCCGGGCGGGCCCAGCGGTTCTTCGCCGACCTCGTCGCCGCCGGCCACGAGGGGGTCGTCGTCAAGGACCCCGCCCTGCCGTATGCCGCCGGCCGGCGCGGTCCCGGGTGGGTCAAGGTGAAACCCCGGCACACCCTCGACCTCGTGGTGCTCGCCGTCGAGTGGGGCAGCGGACGCCGCAAGGGGTGGCTGTCCAACATCCACCTCGGCGCCCGCGACGGGGAGACCGKCGAGCTCGTGATGCTCGGGAAGACGTTCAAGGGGATGACCGACGAGATGCTCGCCTGGCAGACCGAGCGCTTCCAGGAGCTCGCCGTCGACCGCGGCGACTGGGTCGTGACCGTGGCACCCGAGCAGGTCGTCGAGATCGCGTTCGACGGCGTGCAGAAGTCGTCCCGCTACCCGGGCGGCATGGCGCTGCGCTTCGCCCGAGTGCTGCGCTACCGCGACGACAAGCCCGTGTCCGAGATCGACACCGTGCAGACCGTCCGGGAGCTCGCCGGCTGGTGAGCGCCGGGTGGCCCGGCGATGTCCCCGGGTCCTCCTCGCTATCTGTTGCCGATGCCTCGTGACGTAGGTAAGTTCCAAACCAAGGACATAACACGTCATTTGTTCACATCTTCCGGAGGCCCCCATGTCCATGTCCGATCTCTCCCGCCGCTCCGTCATCGCGGGCGGCCTCGCTGCCGCGGCGGCCGGCGCCGCAGCCGGTAGCGCCCGCGCGGCCACGAGCGCGTCCGCCACGCCGCCGGCTGCCGAGAACGGGTGGGTCACCTCGACGATGGCCCGGATGACGGTGGAGGAGAAGGTCGGCCAGCTCTTCATCCAGAACGTCTACGGCAGGGACGCGACGACGCCCGACAGCCGGAACCTCCCGCTCTACGGCGTCGCGAGCCCGGCCGAGGTCGTGCAGAAGTACCACCTCGGCGGCGTCATCTACTTCGCGTGGACCGACAGCGTGCAGAACCCCGACCAGATCGTCGGCCTGTCCAACGGCCTGCAGAGGGCAGCGCTCACGCAGCCGAGCAAKGTGCGGATCCCGCTCCAGATCGCCACCGACCAGGAGCAGGGCGTCGTCACGCGCATCGGGCCACCGGCCACGCAGTTCCCCGGCTCGATGGCCCTCGGCGCCGGCCGCAGCGCCCCCGACGCGCGCACCGCCGCCGCGATCACAGGCCGCGAGCTGCTGGCGATGGGCGTCAACACCGACTTCGCGCCCGACTGCGACGTCAACGTCAACCCGCTCAACCCGGTCATCGGCACGCGGTCCTTCTCGTCGCGGCCCGAGCTCGCCGCGCAGCTCGCGGCCGCCCAGGTCGCCGGCTACCAGCGTGACGGCGGGGTCGCATCCTGCGGCAAGCACTTCCCGGGCCACGGTGACACGGCGACCGACAGCCACGTCGCGTTCCCGATCATCACCCACACGCGCGAGCAGTGGGAGGCCATCGACGCGCCGCCCTTCAAGGCCGCGATCAACGAGCAGATCGACATGATCATGACCGCGCACCTGTCGTTCCCGGCTCTCGACGACTCGGGCAACCCGGCGACGCTCAGCAAGTCGATCATGACGGGCGTGCTCCGCGGCGAGCTCGGCTACAAGGGCGTCATCATCACGGACTCCCTTGCCATGCAGGGCGTCCGGGACCTCTACGGCGACGCGGAGGTCGCCGTGCGGGCCCTCCTGGCCGGCGTCGACCAGCTGCTCATGACGCCCGCGATGGACGATGCCTTCGCCGCCGTCCTCGACGCCGTCCGCAGCGGCCGCATCACCAAGGACGAGCTCGACGCGAAGGTGCGCCGCGTGCTGAGCCTGAAGTACCGCCGCGGCATCGTGGCCAGCCCGTACGCCGACCCGGCCGCCGTGTCGGCCGTCGTCGGTACCCCCGCCCACCTCGCGGCGGCCGACTCCGTCACCGACCGCACGACGACCCTCGTCAAGAACGACGCCAAGGCCCTGCCGATCGCCCCGAGCGGCAAGAAGGTCCTCGTGACCGGCTACGGCGTCGGGACGACGGCGACCTTCGCGGCGGCCCTGACGGCCAAGGGGGCCACGGTCCAGACCGTCCAGACCGGGGCCTCACCGACCGATGCGCAGGTCGCCTCGGCGGTCACGGCAGCCGCTGACAAGGACGTCGTGGTCGTCACGACCATGAAGGCTTGGGACACCAGCGTCACGGACCCGCGGGGTGGCCAGCAGAAGCTCGTCAAGCAGCTGCTCGGCACCGGCAGGACGGTCGTCGTCGTCGCCGTCCGCGATCCCTACGACATCGCCTGCTTCACGGCCGCCCCCACCTACGTCGCGACGTACTCCTACAGCCCGGTCGCGATCGAGGCCGCCGCTCGCGTCATCGTCGGTGACGTCTCCCCCACGGCGACCCTCCCGGTCGACATTCCCGTCGCCGGCGACGCGAACACCGTGCTCTACCCCTTCGGCCACGGCCTCACCTACTGACCGCCGGCCCGGCAGAAACGCGATCGGAGAGCTCCAGATGACCAACCTCAACCGCAGGCAGCTGCTCACCGCCGGCGCCCTGAGCGCCGTCGCGCTCCCAGCGACAGCGGCGGGCTCCGTTGCAGCGCAGCCCGGCCAGACGGCATACGCCAGCAACTACCCGAACAACCCGGTGACGACGGGCGCCCAGAACGCCGCGGCGGCCGGCTGGTCGATGCTCGCGGGGCAGAAGGTCGGGGTCATCACCAACCCGACCGGCATCCTCAGCAACCTGCGCACCATCGTCGACGAGATGCACGAGTCGGGTGCCGTGGACATCGTCGGCGTCTTCGGGCCCGAGCACGGGTTCCGTGGCACCGCGCAGGCCGGCGACTCCGAGGGCACCCACCCCGACCCGCGGACCGGGATCACGGTCTACGACGCGTACGGCGCCAACACGGCCAAGATGACGACGATGTTCCGCACCGCCGGGGTCGAGACGGTCGTCTTCGACATCCAGGACGTCGGCGCGCGGTTCTACACCTACATCTGGACGATGTACACCGCCATGCAGGCGGCTGTCGCCGTCGGCGCCCGCTTCGTCGTCCTCGACCGGCCGAGCCCTGTCGGCGGCACGGCGCGCGGCCCGATGATGACGACGCCGTGGACCTCGGGCGTCGGCGCCAAGGAGATCGTCCAGGCCCACGGCATGACGGTCGGCGAGCTCGCCCGCTACCTCGACGGCGAGTTCCTCGCGGCCGACGCCGGGCGCCGGCTCGCCGAGCTCTCCGTCATCGAGGTCAAGGGCTGGCGCCGGGACGTGCCGTATGCCGTCACCGGGCTGCCGTGGGTCATGCCGAGTCCCAACATGCCCACGCCCGACACCGCGCTGGTCTATCCCGGCACGGGCATGTTCGAGGGGACCAACCTCTCGGAGGGGCGCGGCACGACGCGCCCGTTCGAGCTCATCGGCGCGCCCTATGTCGACTACAAGTGGGCCGAACGCCTTGGGTCGCTGGGCCTTCCGGGCGTCGGATTCCGCGAGGCCTACTTCTCCCCGACCTTCAGCAAGCACACCGGGAAGGTCTGCGGCGGGGTGCAGCTCCACGTCACCGACCCCTCGACGTTCGACCCGATCCGCTCCGCCGTCGAGATGCTCGTCGCAGCCAAGACGCTGTATCCCGACTTCGACTGGCGCTACGACTCCTACGACCCGGCACGCCCGTACTGGATCGACAAGCTGACCGGCTCGCAGCGGCTGCGCACGCAGATCTCGGCCGGCGCTCCCGCCGACGAGGTCGTCGGCGCCTGGCGTGACGAGCTCGCGGCCTTCGACGCCCGGCGCCGGCAGTACCTCCTCTACCGGGGCCCGGCACACTGAGCGGCCGGGACCCGTTGGCAGATCTGGTGCACCATCGAGACGTGGCAGACGCAGCGTCCCTGGGCCTGGACCCCGGCCCCATCGCGGAGTCCGTCGCGCAGATCCAGGCGTGCGAGCAGGCCGCCCCCGGCGGGCACCCGCTCTTCGCCGGCGCGGTGGGGATCATGGGACATGACGGCCGCATCGTCGCTCGCGACGTGAGCGGCTGGGCCGTGCGCTACGCCGACGCGACGAACGAGCTGCCCCGCGACGAGTGGGAGCCGATGCGCACCGACACGATCTTCGACCTCGCATCGGTCTCCAAGCTCTTCACCTCGATCGCGGTGGTGCAGCTCATCGAGGAGGGGCACGTCTCCCTCGAGAGCACGGTGGCGGCATACCTCCCGGAGTTCGCCGCCCACGGCAAGGAGGCCGTCACGGTGCGCCAGCTGCTGACGCACACCTCGGGCTACGCGTCGTGGCTGCCGCTGTGGAGCGCATGGCCCGACCAGGCCTCGCGCATCGAGGCGGTCCTGGACCATCCGCTGGACGACCCGGCCGGCTCCACCTACCGCTACAGCGACCTCAACCTCATCACCCTCGGAGTCCTCGTCGAGAGGCTGCGCGGGGAGCCGCTCGACGCCGTCGTGCGCCGGCACATCACCAGGCCCCTGGGGATGGACGACACCGGCTACAACCCGACCGACAGGTCGCGCACGGCCGCGACCGAGTACCAGGCCGCCCCACCGCGCGGCATGGTGCGCGGCGAGGTCCACGACGAGAACGCGTGGTCCCTCGGCGGCGTCGCCGGGCACGCGGGCGTCTTCTCGACCGCCGACGACCTGGCGATCCTGTCGCAGGCGCTCCTGGACGGCGGCACCTACCGCGGCCACCGGATCCTCGAGCACTCGAGCGTCGAGCAGCTCATCACCGACTTCAACCGGGCCTTCCCCGGCGACTCGCACGGGCTCGGCTTCGAGCTCGACCAGCGGTGGTACATGGACGCCCTCTCCGGCCCATGCAGCGCGGGGCACACCGGCTACACCGGCACCTCCATCGTCATCGACTTCGCCAGCCACTCCTTCGCGATCCTGTTGACCAACCGCGTGCACCCTTCTCGCGACTGGGGATCGGTCAACATCGCTCGCCGCGCGTGGGCTCACGGGCTGGCCAGCGCCCTCCGGATCGACGCTGGGTCGAGGCGCGGGCCGCGCTCGAGCCGGGCACCCAGCTGCTCCGCTGGGGCCTCGAGCCCGACGCGAACCACCCCGGTGGGCACCCCGGTCGCCACCGCGGTCGAGGGGTCGCCCGCGACGGGATCCGGGTGACGGGGCGCCACGGCGTGCTCCTCGACGGCGAGCTTCGCCCCGACGCGCTGACGTCAGCCGGTTGGCAGCCGACCGGTCGCGACGCCGTAGCGTAGGCCCATGCCCGAGACCGAGGACGGCGGCGCGTCTCCCGCAGGCGCCGCGAGCGCATCGCTGCTCATCCGCCTGAGGGGGATCAAGCCGTCGCTGTCGCCCGCAGAGGACCGGGTCGCCGACATCGTCCTCGCCGACGCACGCCGTGCCGCGGGCCTGACCATCAGCGAGCTCGCCACGGCGGCGCGCACGTCCGAGACGACGGTGCTGCGCTTCTGCCGTCGGCTCGGGCTGCCGGGCTATCCGCAGCTGCGTCTTGCGCTGGCCGAGGAGTCGGCGCACCCGCGCACGATGAGCCGCAACGGCACCGACATCAGCGCGAGCGACACCATCGACGACATCATCGCCAAGGTCGCCTTCGCCGACGCGAGCGCCGTCGAGGAGACCGCCCAGCAGCTCGACCGTGACACCCTCGCCTCCGCCGCGGCTGCCATCGCCAAGGCGGGTCGCGTCGACATCTACGGGATCGGCGCGAGCGCGATCGTCGGGACCGACCTGCAGCAGAAGCTGCACCGCATCGGCATCGTCGCCTTCGCCTGGAACGACCCGCACATCGCCCTGACGAGCGCCACCCTGCTCGGCCCCGGCGACGTCGCGGTCGGGATCTCGCACTCGGGCACGACGACCGAGACCATCGAGGCGCTGGCGGCAGCCCGCTCGACCGGTGCGCGCACCCTCGCCATCACGAACTTCCCACTGTCGCGGCTCGCGTCCGGAGCCGACTTCCTGCTCACGACGGCGGCCCGCGAGACGAGCCTCCGCTCGGGAGCGACGGCGAGTCGCATCGCGGCCCTCACCGTCGTCGACTGCCTCTACATCGCGGTCGCACAGCGCAACCTGCGCCGGGTCCGCAAGGCCGTCGCCGACACCCGTGAAGCCGTCGCCGGCCACCACGTCACCGACTGACCCGACGAGGTCGGGGGCGTGGGAAGGCGGGCACTCGTCCGGGTGGGCCCCGGGAGCCTCGGTCCGGGTCGCCGTGACAAGAATGTCACTCATTTACGGCATTGACGCTGGGCGTGTGGGAAACTAACCTCGCTCGGGTGAGCAGCGAGGTGACCGTGAACGCCCCCACCGAGGAGCGCCATCCGGGGACGACGTCCATCGACACGGACACCTCGCTCGACATCCTGCATGCCCTCAACGCCGAGGACGCGACCGTCGCCGGCGCCGTCAGCGAGGTCCTGCCCGAGCTGGCCCACCTCGTCGACCGGGCCGTCGAGTCGCTCCGCGCCGGTGGCGCCGTCCACTACTTCGGTGCCGGCACCTCCGGTCGCCTCGCCGTGCTCGACGCAGCCGAGCTGCGACCCACCTTCAACGCACCTGCCGGTCTCGTCGTCGCCCACCACGCGGGCGGACCGGAGGCCCTCCTCCAGGCGGTCGAGAACGTCGAGGACGACGCCGACCTGGGCCGCTCCGAGGCCGCCGACCTCGCTCCCGGCGACGTCGCCATCGGCCTCACGGCCTCGGGCCGGACACCCTTCGTGGCCGGCGCTCTCGCGCGGGCTCGTGAGCTCGGTGCCGTGACGGCCCTCGTCACGGCCAACCCCGACGCCGAGCTCGCCGTCCTCGCCGACATCCTGCTCGCCGTGCGCACGGGTCCCGAGGCCCTGACCGGGTCGACGCGGCTCAAGGCCGGCACCGCCCAGAAGCTCGTCCTCAACTCCTTCTCGACGGCCGTGATGATCCGGCTCGGTCGCACGTGGAGCAACTTCATGGTCGACGTCGTCGCGACGAACGCCAAACTCCGCGGCCGGGTGCTGCGCATCCTCCGGGAAGCCACCGGCGCCGGTGCGGACCAGGCCCGCGAGGCCCTCGACGCGGCGGACGGCGAGCTCAAGCCCGCCCTGCTGTCCCTGCTCGCGGGCGTCGACGCCGGCACCGCACGCGACGCCATCGCCGCCCATGACGGCTCCGTCGCGAGGGCACTGGACGCCCTTGGCGGCCAGGTTCCGGCAGCGCCCACCCCCTGACACCGACCCGCACCCACCCACCCGTGCCGCCGCCCAGGCGCCTCGCAGAACCCGACAGGAGCACCACCACCATGACGTTCGCCTCACGCCCGCCCGGCTCGTCCCGGCGCGCACGCCGCACGGTCCTCACGATCGCCACGCTCTCCGGCGCACTCCTCGTGACTGCCTGCTCGCCCTCCTCGTCGGGCTCGGCCGATGCGGGCAGCGACGGCAAGGTGACCCTGACGGTGTGGTCGTGGCGCGTGGAGGACGAGGCGGCATACAACAAGATCTTCCAGGCGTRCGAGAAGTCCCACCCGAAGGTCCACGTCGAGTTCAAGGCCTTCAAGGCGAYGGAGTACAACAAGATCCTCGCGACCGGACTCGCCGGCTCGAACGGCCCCGACGTGCCGCAGGTGCGCTCCTACGGCCAGCTGCAGGGCACCGTCGCCAGCAAGTCGCTGCTGCCGCTCGACGGCAAGGTCGACCTGTCCGGCTGGGACGAGAACGTCGTCGCGAGCGCGAAGGGCAAGGAGGACGGCAAGACCTACTCGGTCCCGCTCGCCCGCCAGACGGTCCAGATGTTCTACAACCAGGGCCTGTTCGACAAGACCGGCCTCAAGGCCCCCACGACATGGGCCGAGTTCATCGCGGCCAACGACAAGCTCATGGGCGCGGGCGTCACCCCGATCGCCGTCGGCGCCAAGGACGACTGGACGCTCCCGATCGTGCACGAGGTGCTCGCCGGAGCGCGCTTCGGCGGCAAGGCGTTCCAGAGCGACGTGCTCTCGGGCAAGAAGTCCTTCACCGACCCCGACTGGGTCGCGTCCGTCAAGGTCGTCGGCGACCTCGCGAAGTACATGCCCAAGAACGTCACCGGCGTCGCCCAGACCGACGCGCAGACCCTGTTCTCGGCCGAGAAGGCCGCGATGATCCCGGGCGGAAGCTTCGACCTGTCGGTCCTGCAGAAGGCCAACCCCGCCATGAAGATCGGTATCTTCCAGGTGCCGCCGGCCCCGGGCTCGCCGAGCGGCTCGGCCGCGACCACGGCAGGATGGGCCGATGGCAACTTCGGCGTCTCCGCCAAGTCGAAGCACCCGGCCGAGGCCACGGAGCTCGTCAAGTGGATGACCTCCAAGGAGTTCGGCCAGATGGTGGGCGACGACATCAAGCAGATCTCGGCCGTGCCGGGTGTCGACCCCAGCAACCCGCTGCTCAAGCAGATGAGCGACAACTACGAGAACTCCGGGTCGCCCTACCTGCTGCTCACCGACTTCCGCTACGGGTCCCCCTCCGGCGGCGAGCTGCTCGGCAAGGGTCTGCAGGAGCTGCTCCTCGGCTCCAAGGACGCCGCTGCGGTGAGCCAGGACCTCGACACCGGCGTCAAGACCTGGTTCAAGCCGAGCGCGTGACGGATCCCGCAGGAGACACAGCAGGAGACACGGCATGAGGCGCCGCACCGGCCTGGTCTTCGTCGCCCCGGCCCTCGCATTCTTCGCGGTGTTCGTGCTCTACCCGATGGTGACGGCGTTCTCGTACGCCTTCTTCTCGTGGCAGGGCACGACCCGCGGAGGGTTCGCGGGGGTCCAGAACTTCGTGACGCTCTTCACCAGGGCCCCGTTCACGACCGACCTGCCGCAGGCGCTGTTGCACAACGTGCTCTTCTTCCTCGGCACGATGCTCATCCAGAACACGTTCGGCCTGACGATCGCCTACCTGCTCTACAGCCGTCCGCGCAGCCGCCGGATCCTGCAGACGCTCTATGCGATGCCCTACCTCGTCAGCCCGATCGTCATCGGCTACCTCTGGACCCTGCTGCTGTCGCCGACGTTCGGGCCGGTCAACACGCTGCTGACGAAGATCGGGCTCGAGTCGTGGGCCCTGCCGTGGCTCGGTGACCCGAAGACGGCGATCTGGGTCGTCATCCTCGTCAGCGTGTGGCAGTGGATCGGCTTCCCGGTCCTGCTCTACGGCGCGGCGCTCGGCGGCGTGCCCGAGGAGCTGACCGAGGCGGCACGCGTCGACGGGGCGACCAACCGGCAGGCGTTCTTCAAGATCACCCTGCCGCTGCTCGTCCCCGCCATCGGCACGGTGTCGGTGCTGACGTTCATCTTCGCGATGGAGGCCTTCGCGCTGCCCTACGCGTTCGGCGGGTCGACCGGAAACCCCGCGGGCTCAACGGACTTCGTCTCGCTGCTCTTCTACCGCACGGCATTCGACTCCGGCGCGACCGATGCCATCGGCAGCTCGTCGGCCCTGGCGACGCTGCTCTTCCTCATCATCTTCGGCGGCGCCTACGCCGCCACGGCCGTGCTGCGCCGTCACGAGCGGAGGATCACCGCATGACCACCGCCGTCGCCACCACCGAGGTGCCGCAGGAGCTGGCCGCCACCCGTCCCGCCCAGAGCAGCCGACGCCGCCCCCCGCGGGCCACCCGTCCCGTGGGCGGCCCGGGCGCGAGCCTGCTCCTCTGGGGGTATGCCGCCCTGGCGCTCGTGCCGCTGCTGCTCATGGTCAGCAACAGCTTCCGCTCGAACGCCGACCTCGTCACCGATCCGCTCGGGCTGCCCGCTCCCCCGACGACGGCGAGCTACGTCGAGGCGTGGACGACGGGCAACTTCGCGACGTACTTCGGCAACTCGCTCGCCGTCACCGTCGGCGCGGTCGCGATCTCGACCACGGTCGCGACGATGGCGGCGTATGCCCTGGCCCGCGGCCGATCGCGCATCTTCCGGTGGCTCGAGTCGCTCTTCCTCTCGGGCCTCATGCTGCCGATCCACCTCGCGATCCTGCCGATCTTCTACCTCTTCGACGGGCTCGGGCTCATCGACTCGCGCTTCGGCCTCATGCTGATGTACGCGTCCTCGGGCATCCCCTTCTCGATCTTCGTCCTGACGACGTTCTTCCGGCAGCTGCCGGAGGAGCTCGAGGAGGCGGCTGCCCTCGACGGTGCGAGCAGCTGGCAGACCTTCTGGCGGATCATGGTGCCGCTCGTGCGACCCGCGCTCGCCACCGTCGCGGTCTTCCGCTTCGTGCCGATCTGGAACGACTTCCTCTTCCCCCTCGTGCTGCTGCGCCGCGAGGAGAAGTACACCCTTCCCGTCGGTCTGACGAACTTCTTCGGCGAGAACGCGACGAACTACTCGGCCGTCTTCGCCGGGCTGGTCATCACGACCATCCCGCTCATCGTGCTCTTCCTCGTCGCGACGAAGCAGATCGTGGCGGGCCTCACCGCCGGCATGGCCAAGTGACGGGCCCGCTCGTCGCCGTCGACGTCGGCGGCTCGGGTCTGCGCCTGCGGACGTATGCCGGCAGCCCGGGTCCCGTGCTCACCGCGCCGGGGGCGCGGGTCGGGGCCGACGGCATCGACGTGGCCGCCCTCGTGGCCGACGCCCGGTCCCTGCTGCACGGGGCTGCCACCGAGGACGCTTCTGGCACATCGCAGCCCGAGGTCGTCGTGTGGTCGATGCGGGGCCTGCTCTTCCTCGCGGATCGGGCGTCGGTGCTGCGCTCGGTCGTCGAGGGGCTCGGTGCACGGCGCACCGTCGTCGTCAGCGACGCGGTTGCGGGCCTCGTCGGCGCGACCGGCCGCATCGGGCCGGGGGCCGTCGTCGCAGCGGGCACGGGGGCGGTCGCGTTCGGCACCGACTTCGACCGGCAGTGGCGCCGCGTCGACGGGTGGGGACACGTGCTCGGTGACGCGGGATCCGCGGCCGCGCTCGGCATGGCCGGCCTCCGCGCGGCCCTGCGCGCCCACGACGGCCTGCCCGACGGGTCAGCCACCCTGTTGAGCGCCGCAGCCGACCTGTTCGGCACCCCCGAGGGATGGCCGCGGCTCGTCATGACGACCGCCGACGCACCCGAGCGACTGGCTTCCGTCGCGCCCCTCGTGACAGCGGCCGCCGTGACGGACCCGGTCGCGCACGCCCTGTGCGTGCAGGCCGGGACCGACCTGGCGGTCTCGCTGCTCCGTGCCGCCGACGGCCTCCCCGACCCGCTCCTCGCGGCGACGGGCGGCCTGCTCGCGGCCGCACCCGTCGCGGAGGCTCTCGATGCGCGCCTGGCCGAGGCCGGCGTCGTGCGCTCCCCCGCCCACGGCGGAGCACTCGACGGGGCCGTGCACCTGGCCCGGCACCTGCGGGACACAGGTGGCGTCCCCGAGCACCCGGCATACCTTCTCCTGCGGTGAACTGGCGTGCGGCCAGAACGACAGGGACGAATGAGGCTTTCGGGACGCGTGGGGCGACCAGGCACGGTACCGTCGCACGGGCGGTTTGCCTGTTTTGCGCCTAGGCAACAGGGACCAACGGCCCACCCGAACGACTGCTGTGCTCGAGAGGTTCTGACATGTCCGCTTCATGGTGCCGGCTCACGGGTCTCGTCTGTGCTGCCGTGCTCGCCCTCGGCGGCCCGTCC
>NZ_JBFULD010000083.1:0-13435 GCF_056400505.1 Terrabacter sp. P5_B1 | reverse complement strand
GCTCGGCGTCGGCGCTCGGCACGAGCGCGGCCGACTGCCCGGCCACGAGTGCGGCGAGCCGGACGATGGCGTGGTATTCGCCCCACGTCGAGTCGAGGACGCGCACCGCGGCCTCCGTCACGTCGAGCAGCGCGCGCAGGTCGCCGGACTGACCGAGCACGTCCACTGCAGGCATGATCGTCAGCACGACGCAGATCGCGTCCACGTGCCACCACTGCCGGAGGGCATCGAGGAGGGCGGGGTCGACCGGCTCGCCCCGACCGGCCTGCACGCTCAGGGCGGCCGCCGTGAAGATCGCGCGCCCCGGCTGAGGGGCCGGCCGCCCGGCGAGCTCGAGCCGGCGGACCACTCCGTCCCAGTCGCCGAGCTCGTAGGCCGTGAGACCACCGAGCAGGCGGCACTCCTGACCCCACGGTGCCCACTCACGGTGCATGCGTCGTGCCACCTCGGCGCCGCGGTCGTAGAGCGCGAGCGCTCCGGGCAGGTCGCCACGGCGGTGCGCGAGCGAGCCGAGCTGGTGCAGGGCCCGCAGCAGCAGCGGGTCGACGGGCGGGATGTCGGCGACGACCGACCGCAGGTGGGCCTCGACCGAGTCGAGGTCCTCCTGCGCCTCGACGACCCGCGCCATGATCGTGCGGACCTCGGTGAGCGCGGCATCCAGGCCGAGGCGTTCGGCGAGCAGCGACACCTCGTCGGCGGTGACGGCGGCCTCGACGAACGAGCCGTCGTCGACGAGGGCCTGTACGCGGGCGACGAGGACCCGGACCCGGCGCTGGTCGGCCTCCTCCCCGAGAAGCGACAGGGCCTCGTCGGTGAGGGCGACGGAGTCGACGGGCATGTCGAGCATGCGCGAGCGGATGACGAGGGTCGCGAGCAGGACGGCGCGCGCGCCCGGCTGCTGACCCGTGCCCGGGTGGTCGAGCCGGTCGCGCAGCAGGTCGATCGCGCGGATCGGCTCGCCGGCGACCGTCGCCGCGCGCGAGGCGCCCAGGGTCATCTCGTCGCGTTCGGGGTCGTCCTCGTCGAGCCACGACAGGGCCCGCTCGAAGTGGAGCAGCGCCTCCTGCGGACCACCGACGGCCATCGCCGACTCAGCCGCCGCTCGGCTCGCCCGGACCGCCGTCGGCAGGTCACCCACCGCCGCGGCATGGCGGGCGAGCTCGGAAGCGGGGGCGAGCTGGGGGCGCTCGGCCAGCGTGGCGGCATACGCCCGATGGAGGCGCAGGCGCTCGCCCGGGAGCAGGCTGTCGGCGACCGCCTCGCCGAGCAGGGCGTGGCGGAAGGTGTAGGCCGGGGGCCACCGCGTCTCGAGGACGTGGTGCTCTACGGCCGCGGCCAGCGCCGCCTCGAGGCTCTCGTCCGGGAGGTCGACGACGTGGGAGAGGAGGTCGTGGCCGATGAACTGACCGCCCTTGAGGGCGATCGCGTGCAGCACCCGCTGCGTGGTGTCGTCGAGCTGCTCGACCCGCGCGCGGAGCACGCGGCTCAGACCGCCCGTCAGGGCCTGGCCGGCTGCGGCACTCGCGACGAGCTCCTCCGCGAAGAACGGGTTGCCCTCCGCGCGCCGGGCGATCTCGGTGGCCGTGCCGGGATCGAGAGGGGCCCCCTCGATGCCGGAGACGAGCTCTCGGACGGCGTCGTCGGGCAGCGGGGCGAGCTCGACGTGCTCGAGCCCCGCGATGCGCTCCCACACGGCGAGCGTCTCGTGGAGGGGGTGGCGGCGGTGGAGGTCGTCGGAGCGGTAGGTCACGACGAGACCGACGGCCGTGGTGAAGCCGCGGGTCAGCAGGAGGGTGATGAGGTCGCGGGAGGAGTGGTCGGCCCAGTGGACGTCCTCGATGACGACGAGGGAGGGCTGCGCGTCGCCGAGAGCCGTGAGCAGGGCATGGACGGCCTCGGCGACCTGTCCGGGGTCGGTGGCCCGCCCCGCGTGCTCGGCGCGCCGACCCTCGGGCACGTGGACACGGCCGGGAAGCAGGTGCCCGAGGATCGGGTGCGTCTCGAGCACGCGCTCGACGACGTCGGGGCGGCCAGCGTCGACCGCGCCCACGAGCTCGACGAAGGGGAGGTACGCGAGGCTGCTGCCGGCCTGGCCGACGCAGTGGCCCACTGCGGTGAACCAGTCGGCGCGGGTGGCGTGGGCGACGAGCTGCGCGACGATCCGCGACTTGCCGATCCCGGCGTCGCCCGACAGCACCACGACGCCACCGGGCCGGGCACCCGGGACGGGGTGCAGCCCGATGGCGTCGGCGAGACGGGACAGGTCGTTGTCCCTCCCGATGAGAGGGCCGGCGCGCAGCGGCATACGCGGCATCAT
Source organism: Terrabacter sp. P5_B1 (assembly GCF_056400505.1). NCBI lineage: Bacteria > Bacillati > Actinomycetota > Actinomycetes > Micrococcales > Intrasporangiaceae > Terrabacter > Terrabacter sp. P5_B1. Next base: position 11,118 of record NZ_JBFULD010000083.1, on the reverse strand, counting down.
CGCGTACTCCGCCGACAGCGGTGGGTCGGTCGGCGACACCGCTCGCGTCGCCGTCATCACCGGGTGCGGCCCGGCTGGTTCTCCTCCCGGGAGATCCGCGCCATGGTGCGACGCATGATCTCGAGCGACGAGTCGCGGCGGACGCTGCGGCGCTGGGGGTAGCGGGACTGGATCTCGAACTGGATGGTGCGGAAGTCGAGGTACTGGGTGGTCATGGTCTTTCCTCTGCTGGTGCCGTTCTGGACTCCTCCAGACTCGGTCGCTGAGGTAGACCCCCACATCGGACGACCTCCCTATCCCGGGGGAGCCGCTACCTCAGATCCGATGGCGGATGCCGTCCCGCGCGGTCTGAGGTAGTGCGCCGTGCCGCTTCAGGCGCGTGGAAAGGCCCGCGCGATGCGGGCGTGGACCGAGGCGACGTCGATGGGCTCGGGTCGACCTGCTTGAGCACCCCGTCGACGAGCTTCGAGCAGTCGCGTCGCCCACCATGAGCGTCTCGGTGCGCGGACGGACGAGGCCGCCCTCGACGCGCAGGCCCGGTTGGTCCTTGTACTTCTTCGCGTCCACGACGAAGACGCCGGCACGTGAGACGACGACGTGGTCGGTGTTGGCCCTGGTCCCGGGATGCGTCGGTCGTGCAGGACTGCGAGCCCGTCACCCGCGAGGCGGTCGAGCCAGGCGCCTGTCGGCGAGGACCTCAGCCGAGGACGAGGGTGGCGGCGATGGTGAACATCACGAGCGCGATGGCGACGTCGAGGACGCGCCACGTGGCGGGTCGCGCGAAGAGCGGCGCGAGCAGCCGCGCCCCGTAGCCGAGCGCCGTGAACCAGGCGAGGCTCGCGGCGGCGGCTCCGCCGGCGAACCACCAGCGCCCCTCGGCGCCGTGCTGGTTGGCGAGCGAGCCGACGAGCAGGACCGTGTCGAGGTAGACGTGCGGGTTGAGCCACGTCAGTGCGACGACGGCGGCGAGCACGCCGCTGCGTGACCTCTGGGTCCCGTCCACCTCGAGGCCCTTGGGGTGGCGCGCGTTGCGCAGGCAGAGCACGCCGTAGCCGACGAGGTATGCCGCCCCGACCCATCGCACGACGGTGAGCAGTCCCGGGTGGGCCGTGACGAGACCACCGACGCCGAGCACGCCGGCGACGACGAGGACCGCGTCGCTGAGGGCGCAGACGGCCACGACGAGGCCGACGTGGTGGCGCGCGAGACCGGTCCGGAGCACGTAGGCGTTCTGCGCGCCGATGGCCACGATGAGGGAGGCCATGGTGAGGAAGCCGGGCAGGAGGGACGTCACACCCTCGACGGTAGACGGGGACGTGGCTTCAGTGAAGCGAAGCTTTCTTCAGCATCATTAGACTGGCTTCATGCGGCTCCAGCCCGAGCACTTGGCCACCCTGCTCGCCATCGTCGACACCGGCACCTTCGACGCGGCGGCGAGGCAGCTGCACGTGACGCCGTCGGCCGTCAGCCAGCGGGTCAAGGCGCTCGAGGCCGAGGTGGGGCGGGTCGTCGTCGTGCGCACGTCGCCGTGCCGGGCGACGGCTGCGGCGGAGGCCCTCGTTCGGCTGGCCCGCCAGCAGAGCCTGCTCGAGTCGGAGGCGCTCGCGGGTCTCGCCGTCGACGAGCGGTCTCGCGCCGACCTGCCGATCGTCGTCAACGCCGACTCGGTGTCGACCTGGTTCGGCGCGGTGCTGACCGAGGCGGCCCAGTGGGACGACGTCGTGCTGCGCGTGCGCGTGGAGGACCAGGACCACTCGGCGCGGCTGCTCCGAGCGGGCGAGGTGCTGGGTGCCGTGACCTCGGACCCGACACCGGTCCAGGGCTGCTCCACGGAGCCGCTCGGAACGATGCGTTACCTGCCAGCGGCGACGCCGCAGCTCGTCGAGCGCCATCGGGCGCGTCGTGGTTTCGACTGGGCTGCAGCGCCCCTGGTGAGGTTCAACGACAAGGACGACATCCAGCAGCGCATCCTCGACCAGCACGGAGTGACGAGCACGCCACCGACCCACGAGGTGCCGGACGGCGCGGGCTTCGTCACCGCGGTCCGCTCGGGCCTCGGGTGGGGTGCGCTGCTGGCGGGGCAGCTCGCGCCGCTCCTCGAGGCGGGCGAGCTCGTGCGGCTGGGGTCGCGTGACCGCGTCGACGTGCCCCTCTACTGGCAGCGCTGGCGAATCCCATCGGCGCACCTCGATCGCCTCAGCGCCGCGGTGCTCAGCGCGTCGGTGCGCGGCGGCATCCGTCCCTCCCGGAGCACGCGCACGGCCCTGCCGGACGGGATCGGGTCCTGACGGATCGCCCACGCCGGGCCCGGGCGCCGGACTATCTTGGTGCCAGCCCTCACGTCCCTGCCGCGAGCCGWTCCCTCGCTCGCGTGAGGAGGCAGACCAGGTGACCGACGCGAGCGCGCCACCCGGCGCACCAGGCGGGATGGACCCGGCGACCATCGTCCGGTCCAAGGCCTACCTGTCCGCGCTGGTGCTCGCGGCCCTGCTCGGCATCCCGGTTTCGGCCATCGCCTATGGCTTCCTCGCCCTCGTCGGGGCGCTCCAGAAGTACGTGTTCAGCGAGCTCCCCACGCAGCTCTTCGGCGGGCCCACCCCCGCGTGGTGGCCGCTGCCGTGGGTCATGCTCAGCGGACTGCTCGTCGCCCTCACCATCCGTCAGCTGCCGGGCACCGCAGGGCACTCACCTGCCGTGGGGTTCAAGATGGGCTCGGGTCCGGCGACCGGCCGCGACCTCCCAGGCATCGTCCTCGCCGCGCTCGCCACGCTCGGGCTCGGGGCGGTCCTCGGACCGGAGGCGCCGCTCATCGCCATAGGCGGCGGCTTGGCGGCCGTGACCGTCCGCCTGGTCAAACGGGACGCGCCGCCCACGGCGGTGACGATCATGGCGTCCGCCGGCAGCTTCGCCGCCGTGAGCACGCTGCTCGGTTCGCCGCTGCTCGGCGCCTTCCTCATCATGGAGGCGGCCGGTATCGCGGGCGCGACCCTCAGCCTCGTCGCGCTGCCGGGACTGCTGGCCTCGGGCATCGGCGCGCTCGTCTTCGTGGGGCTGGACGCCTGGACCGGCTTGGGCACGTTCTCGCTCGCGCTGACCACGGTGCCCCCTGGGGTCCAGCCGACCGTCGCATCGCTGCTGTGGGCGGTGCTGGTCGGCGTTCTCGGCGCGCTGCTCGGCTGGGGCGTCCGGTGGATCGGGCTGTCCGTGCGCCCCCTCGTCCACCGCAGCCGGGTGCCGGTGACCGTGGTCCTCGGTCTGCTCATCGGCCTGTGTGCCACCGCCTACCAGGTCATGACTGGACGTGGGTTCACCGAGGTCCTGTTCTCCGGGCAGAGCGCGCTGCCGGGGCTCGTGGCCAACGCGACGAGCTACTCGGTCGGCGTGCTCGTGCTGCTGGGGCTGTTCAAGGCCCTTGCCTACGGTCTGTCACTGAGCGCCTTCCGCGGTGGCCCCGTCTTCCCGTCGATGTTCATCGGAGGGGCGCTCGGCATCGCTCTCAGCGGTCTGCCCGGCATGGAGCTCGCCGCCGCCATCGGCATGGGCATCGGCGCGATGTGCTGCGCCATGCTCCGACTGCCGCTCACCTCCGTGCTCCTCGCGACCCTGCTGATGGGCACCGACGGGCTGACGGTCATGCCCCAGGTGATCGTCGCCGTGGTCGTGTCGTTCGTCGTCATGACCGTGCTCCCGCCACCCGACGCACAGAGGAAGCCAGCCGGATGACCGTGCGACCCGAACGCCTCAACGCGACCGTCGCCTGGCTGTTCATGGCCGGGTCGGCGTGCTTCGCGGTGGGTTCGGTGCCGGCCTACCTCAATGCCGTCGGCGGGTGGGTCGACGGCGTCACGTACGTCGTCGGATCCCTCTTCTTCACGAGCGCCTCGTACGGCCAGCTCGTCCAGGCCCAGACCCCCGCGATGACCGCAGTCGACACGGTGACCCAGCATCGACCCGCGCCCGTGCGTCTGTGGGGATGGGCACCTCACGACCGCAACTGGTTGGCCGCAGCCGTCCAGTTCCCGGGCACGGTGTTCTTCAACATCAGCACCACCGCAGCCCTGACGCACAATGCGACGGCCGCCGAGTCGGACCGGTACGTGTGGCGCCCGGACCTCTACGGGTCGGTGCTCTTCCTCGTGTCGAGCGCGCTGGCCGTGCTGGCGGTCTCTCACCGCTTCTTCACCGTGCAGCCGCGGTCGTTCCCGTGGCGGATCGCCTGGCTCAACATGGCCGGCTCACTGCTCTTCATGGCGTCGGCCATCGCGGGCTACGTCCTCCCGAGCACCGACGCCCTGCTGAGCGCACGTCTCGCCGCGGCCGGCACCTTCGGGGGCGCGCTGTGCTTCCTCGTGGGCGCGGCCCTGATGCTGCCCGCCTGGCGACGTGCCGTCACGTCCGCCGTGGCTGCGACACCCCCCTGACTGCGACACCTACCGTGACCCCTCACCCAAGGAGAAGACCATGGCCATCCCGACCGAGATCAGCGCCGTCGCGGCGCTCTACGGCAACCGATTCCTGACCGAGGAGGTGCCGAGCCGCGAGTTCCCGACGTCGGGGATGCCCGCCGTCGACGCGATGCGCCTCGTGGCCGCCGACCTGGCCCTCGAGGGCGACCCGGGCCGCAACCTCGCCACCTTCGTCACCACGTGGATGGAGCCGGAGGCGCAGCGGATCATCGCCGAGAACCTGCACCGCAACTTCATCGACCATGCGGAGTACCCGCGCACCGCCGAGATCGAGCAGCGCTGCATCCGGATGCTCGCCGACCTGTTCCACGCGCCGGGGGAGACCACCGGGGCGCGGACCCAGGGCTCGTCCGAGGCGATCATGCTCGGCGGCCTGTCGCTGAAGTGGAACTGGCGCACCCGCCGACAGGGCGAGGGAGGCTCCACGGAGCGCCCGAACCTGGTCTTCGGCGGCGACGTGCACGTCGTCTGGGAGAAGTTCTGCCGCTACTTCGACGTCGAACCGCGGATCGTCCCCCTCCAGCCGGAGAAGTACACCATCGGCCCGGAGGACGTGGCGCCGCACGTGGACGAGAACACCATCGGGGTGGCGGCCGTGCTCGGCACGACGTTCACCGGGCACAAGGACGACATCGTCGGCATCAACGACCTGCTCGTCCAGATCAAGCGGGAGCGCGGCCTCGACGTGCCGCTGCACGTCGACGGCGCCAGTGGTGGCTTCGTCTGGCCCTTCCTCTATCCCGACTCGCCGTGGGACTTCCGGCTCGAGCAGGTGCGCTCGATCAACGTCTCGGGACACAAGTTCGGCCTGGTCTACCCGGGCATCGGCTGGCTGATCTTCCGGGAAGTCGCCGACCTGGCACCGGATCTCGTCTTCAAGGAGAACTACCTCGGCAAGACCGACTCGACCTTCACCCTCAACTTCTCGACGGGGTCGGCGATGGTGCTGGCGCAGTACTACAACCTCGTGCGCTACGGCCGCGACGGCTACACGTACATCATGCGCAACATGCAGGAGAACGCCCGGACGCTGGGCGACCTGCTCGAGCAGACGGGCCGCTTCGAGCTGATCGGTCGGGACGAGGAGCAGCTACCGCTCGTGGCCTTTCTGCTGTCCGGCAGGCAGGACTACGACGAGTTCGACATCGCCTGGCAGCTGTCGGCCGAGCGTGGCTGGATGGTCCCTGCCTACACGCTTCCCCCTGACGCCCAGGACATCACGATCATGCGGGCCCTGGTCAAGGAGACGATGAGCCGCGAGCACGTCGACACCCTGGCCCGGGACATCGAGGAGGCTTGCGCGACACTCGCGGCCAAGGGTGGGGCGCACGCGTCGGAGCGGGCCAAGATGGTGACCGGCCCGGGCCACTGACGCAGGGCACGTGGAGCGGCTACCGACCGTCCTCGGCAGGCGCCTGCTCGGCAGGCGCCTGCTCGGCAGGCGCCTGCTCCGCGGGCGCCTGCTCCGCGGACTCCTGCCAGGCGCGCCACGCGGCATACCCCCCGATGACGTCGGTGGCGCGGTGGATGCCGAGCTCCTGGAGGGCGGCGGCCGCGAGGCTCGAGGTGTAGCCCGCCTGACAGAGCACGACGACCTCGAGGTCGTGGCTCGCGATCGGCAGTGACGCGTCGCTCGCGGGATCGAGGCGCCACTCGAGGACGTTGCGCTCGATGGGCGTCGCCGAGGGCAGCTCGCCCTCGGCCGCGCGCTGGGCCGCCGGACGGATGTCGACGAGGAAGGCGCCGTTGGCCCTCGCGGCGGCGGCCTCCGCGGGCGTCAGGCGATGGAGTCGGCTGCGCGCCTCGGCGAGCACCTCGTCGATGGTGCGGGGGCGGGGGCGGTCGGACGCGGGGGTCACCAGTCGACCCCGACCTCGGCCTGCTCCTCGACCTCCAGCACCCCGTCGACGGCGCGGTAGTTCGTCATGGAAGTCAGTCTGGGGGCATACACGTGCAGACTGACAGCCGGGTCGGAGCCGGCATTCGTGACGCGGTGCAGGTGGCGGGTGCCGAACGTCCGCTGGTCGCCCGGGCTGAGGAGCACCCCCGGACCGGTCGCGCGGCGGACGTTGTCGAGGTCGACGGCCGTGCGGTAGCCGGCGACCTCCTCGGTGAGGACCCCCTGGAGCACGACGAACGAGCCGGCGCTGCCGCCGTGGTCGTGCCACGGGGTGCCCTGGCCGGGCAGCCAGGTGAGCAGCCAGGCCTCGTGGTCGTGGTCGGCGAGGAGCCGCGCGTAGTAGCGGGTGATGGGGTCGAAGTCGACGAGGCGCTGCCAGAGGGCGCGCTGGCGGGCGAGACGACGGGCGGTGTCGGCGAGGTCGACGGAGATGCGCTGGGCGCCGCGGGACATGGTGGTGCCTTTCGGGTCGGGTGCTGACGGGGGCGGGGCGCTCGGGAACGGCGGCGTGGCCTGCGGCTCAGCGCGCGGGCATGCTCCCGAGCGGGCGACAGGCACCCATTGACCATACATAACCATGCATTGCCATAAGGAAAACGTTAACTTATGCATTGATCAAACGGCAAGGCGGCGCGTCCGAGGTGGCGGGATGTCGGGGACATCTGACCGGAAACCGCGCGGCGGGCTGTCGGTGTCCACGCCTATGGTCTCCGGGTGACCGTGGACTCTCGCACTGCTTCAAAGGCCCCGCCCAGCGACCGACGCTCGAGGGTGCTCGTGCTCACCGCCGTGGCCGTGACGCTCCTGCTGTGGGCRTCGGCTTTCGTCGCGATCCGGCACCTCGGACGCGACGTGCCGCCCGGGGCACTGTCGCTGGGCCGGCTCCTCGTCGCTTCCGTCGCGCTCGGTGTCCTCGTCTTCCGCCGGCCGCGCACCTGGCCGGTCCGCCGTGACTGGCCTCTGCTCCTGCTCTGCGGCGTGGGCTGGTTCGGTGTCTACAACCTCGCCCTCAACGAGGCCGAGCGCCGCATCGACGCCGGCACGTCCGCGCTCATCGTGCAGATCGGTCCGATCATCGTGGCGCTGCTCGCCACCGTCTTCCTCGGGGAGAAGATGAGCCGCTGGCTCCTCATCGGCATGGCCGTGGGCTTCGCGGGGGTCGTCGTCATCGCGCGGGGTTTCTCTTCCGGTGACTCCGGCGACWTGGTGGGCGTGTGGCTGGCCGTCCTCGCCGCGATCACGTATGCCGTGGGCGTGCTCGCGCAGAAGCCGCTCCTCGGGCGGTTGCCGGGTCCCGAGGTCACCTGGATCGCCTGCATCATCGGCGCGGTCGTGTGCCTGCCGTGGAGCGGCGAGCTCGTCACCGTCGTGCGCGACAGTGACGCGAGCACGTTGTGGTGGATCGCCTATCTCGGCGTCTTCCCGACGGCCATCGCCTTCTCGACGTGGGCCTACGTGCTGGCGCGGAGCGATGCCGGCAAGCTGACCCTGACGACCTTCCTCGTGCCCTTCATCGCGACGCTCATCGCCTGGGCGCTGCTCGCCGAGGTGCCGCCGCCCCTGACGTTCGTCGGTGGCGCGCTGTGCATCGCGGGCGTGCTGCTGACGCGGCGCAAGTCGCGAGCGAGATCTGTCCCGAAGGGCTGACCGCCCCGAATTCGGCTGTGCTGCAAGGCTGGCGGGGTTGAAGACGAGTGTGGACAACCCTTGTGAGTTTATCGAACATGTGTTCTACTTGAGGGAGTCGGCGACCCGGGTGGGAGGAGTGAGTTCGTGCCATTCCTCGACACCTGGCGCTCGTCGTCCGATCCGGACTCCGGTGGCGGCAGCCTGAATCCCAGGTTCCTCCAGGTGCTCCGCCAGGGGCGCGCTGCCGTGGTCGGTGCCGGGGGTGCAGTCGCGCCGAGCTCACTCCATGACGAGGCCGATGCGGTCCTGTCGCAGATCGAGCGGCTCGAGGTCCAGAAGGCTCGTCTCGAGGGCCGGATCGTCGACGCGTATGCAGCCCTGCACTCGGTCGAGGAGCGGCAGCTCGCTGAGCTGACGACGAGCTCGCCGGTGCCGATCACGGCCGACCAGGTCGCCGCGCAGGAGATCGCCTGTGCCACCGGTGTGGGCGTCGCCGAGGTCTCCCGGCGGCTCGAGCTCGCCACCGCGCCCCGTCGTCACCGGGTGCTTCGCCAGCGGCTCCGGACCGGGACCGTCAGCCTCCACCGGGCGCTCCGGATCGTCACCGAGACGCGGATGCTCGACGACGACGTGATCGCCGAGCTCGAGGTCACGGTGCTCGCGCCGACGCGCGACGGTTCGATCGCCTCGCAGCGTCTCTTCGGCGAGCGGTTGCGGCGCTGCGTGCGAGCGGCGGACCCGCGGGGTCAGGAGGAGCGGCGGCGTGCAGCCACGGCACGGCGCACGGTGTTCGGTCGTCTCGTCGAGGACGGCATGGGGACGTTCACCGTGGTCGCCTCGGCCGAGCGGGTCGTCGGCGTGCTCGACCGGGTCGACGCCATGGCGCGGGCAGCTCGCGCCGCGGGTGACGTCCGCAGCCTCGACCAGCTGCGCAGCGACCTGCTCTGCGACCTCGTGCTCTACGGAGTGGTCCCGGGTGCCCTGTGTCCGTCACGGGAACGGGGTTCCGCCGGGACCAGTGGCGCCACCGGATCGGAAGGCAATACCGGATCGGGAAGCGCCCCCGGATCGCAAGGCACCATCGGGACGGGAGGGCCGCGCTGGTCCGGGCTGTCCGACAGGCCGCCGGCGACGGTCCGTCTCGTCGTGCCCTTCGAGGTCGCGGCCGGCCTGTCGGACGCTGCGTGCGAGCTGGTCGGCCATGGCTGGGTGACGGCGCCCCATGCCGGCAGATCATGACCGCGCCGGGCTCTGTCTGGCAGCGCCTTGCCGTTGACGTCGACACCGGTCGGGCTCTCGAGCTCTCGACCGAGCGCCATGCCCCGACTCCCGAGATGGTCGCCCACGTCAAGGCGGTCGACGGTGTGTGTCGCGGCCCCGGTTGCCAGGTCCCGGCGGAGCGGTGCGACGTCGACCACCTCGTCCCGTGGCCCGTCGGGCGGACCCACGTCTCGAACCTCGACTCACTGAGCCGTGGCTGTCACAACGGCAAGACCGCCCGGGTCTGGAAGGTCCACCGCGTCGAAGACGACGGGATCGCTTGGACCTCCCTCGCCGGTCGTGACTACGTCACCTATCCCAAGGACTGGCGAGAGTCGCTGCGCGACCCCGCTTCGGGTCCGCCCCACCCGAGCCCAGCCCCTCGACCGAGCGAGGATCCACCACCGTTCTGACGGCGTGGGGCCGGTGTGTCAAGGCTGTCGAGGCGCAGCCGGTGCTGGGGACGCGTCTGACTTTCATGTCGCCAGGCGGACTGGTCGCCCTTACGTCCTTCGACGTGCACGGACAGTCGGTAGTGATGCACCTGAGCCGGCCGAGCTGGCGCGGCGGTCCAAGAGGCAGCCGACCTGGCTGAGTCGTGTGGTCAGTGTGCGACGGGCACGTCGTGGTGCACGCGCTCGATGTCCCGGTCGAGCGCGGCGTCGGCGCCGAACGGAGCGCGCGGCAGCGAGAACGTGCGACGGTGGTGCGGCCCGAGGGCGGCCACGATGGCGACGATCATGATGAGGAAGAAGATGGTGTCCATGGCAGAAAGTCTGCGCTCACCATGATCCCGCCACGAGTGGCAGAACAGACGTGGTTCGACAAGATCCTGCCATCAGTGTCATGCTGGGCCGATGTTGCGCACGATCGCCGTCCTGGCCCAAGAGCCCGTTGCCCTGTTCGAGGTCGGCGTCCTGTGTGAGGTCTTCGGCATCGATCGCACCGACGACGGCGTCCCGGCCTTCGACTTCAGGGTCTGCTCGTCCCGTCCCGGCGAGGTGCTGCGCACGACCAGCGGCATGGGGATCGTCGCGCCGTTCCCGCTCGAGGCCGCCCGCGGCGCCGACCTCGTCGCCATCCCCGGCGGTCCTGTCGACGGCCCCTATGACCCCCAGGTCCTGGACATTCTGCGCGAGAACGCGGCAGGCGGTGGCCGCGTGCTCTCGGTCTGCTCCGGCGCCTTCCAGCTCGCGGCCGCGGGCCTGCTCGACGGTCGCGAGTGCGCCACCCACTGGAGGTATGCCGCCCGGCTGGCCGAGGAGAACCCGGGCGCCTGCGTGGACCTCGATGTGCTCTATGTGGAGGACGGACCGGTCCTGACGAGCGCCGGTACCGCCGCCGGCATCGACGCGTGCCTGCACCTCGTGCGCACCGAGCTCGGCTCGGAGGTCGCGACGCGCATTGCGCGCCGGATGGTCGTCCCGCCGCATCGCTCGGGCGGTCAGCGTCAGTTCGTCGAGACACCCGTGCCGTCCGAACCGTGCGAGGGGCTGCAGGACGTCATGGAGTGGGTCTCCGAACGCCTCGACGAGGAGCACTCGATCCCCTCGCTCGCGAAGCGGGCCGCCATGTCCGAGCGCACCTTCGCCCGGCGGTTCACCGCCGAGGTCGGCACGACCCCGCACAAGTGGCTGACGAGCCAGCGCGTGCTCCGTGCGCGCCACCTGCTCGAGTCCACCGACCTCGACGTCGAGCGCATCGCCCGCGAGAGCGGCTTCGCGACCGCGGCCGTGCTGCGCCACCACTTCCAGCGACAGATCGGCATCCCGCCGGTCGCCTACCGCCGTGCCTTCACGAAGCAGCCGGTCAGCGCCTGACCCGCCCGACACTGTCGCCGCGCGGTGCCGAACTGGGCACTCG
>NZ_JBFULD010000082.1:0-13484 GCF_056400505.1 Terrabacter sp. P5_B1 | reverse complement strand
TCGCGACGACGTGCGTCGGCTCGTGGGAGCGGAACTCGCCGTCGCGGTAGTTCGGCGATGCGGTGGTGCGCTGGCGCTGCGACGCGGTCGTCGCACCCATCCTGCGCAGGATCGGGAGCTGCACGGGCTTCTCCTGCCTGTCGTGCCTCACGGTTCGGCGGCCACGCGGGTGCGGGCTGTCGTCATTCTCGTCCAGCGACGGGGCGGCCGCCCGAGTTCCCGGGACCGTATGCCGTGTGCCGCCTGGACGGGCCGGTCAGTCGCGGTCCTCGGGCGAAGCGCACAGCTCCCACCAGGGCTCGGAGTGGGCAGCTGCGACGGCGTCGGCATCGCCACTCGAGAGGTCGACGCGCTGGCCGACACGGGGGAAGGCGACGGGGACGCGTGCCTGGGCCGCACCCCGGCGGATGCGGCGGGCGGGCTCGGCCCACCAGTGCATCGAGAGGTTGAAGGTGGCCCAGTGGACGGGGACGAGGAGCGACTCTCGGGCGGCGGTCGGCACCGTGCGGGTCGTCACGGTGCGCTCGCCCTCCTCATGGACGCCCCCAGGGGTGTCGATGCGGTGGTCCCCCTCGATGAACTCGTCGGCCACCCCGGCCTCGTCCTCGGTCAGGGCGTGCATCTCGTCGCCGATGCGGTTGACGTCACGGTGCGCGGCGAGGGCCTGCTCGGGGTCCATGTGGATGTCGGGCCAGAACGGGTCGTAGGCGCCGACGGGCATGAGCGTCAGGTCGAAGGGGCCGAGGTCGGCCCCGATCGCGGCGAAACGCTTCGACGTGCCGGAGTCGCCGGGGTAGTAGGCGCTGTGGCGGGGACCCCGCAGGGCCCAGCCCGCCCACAGGGTCTGGCTGTCGACGAGCCCCCGGCCGGAGTTGTGCCGCGCCTCGGTGCAGATGAGACGGATGCCGGCCACCTCGGTCTCGTCGCGCCAGTCGAGCACCGTGATGCGCTGCTCGGGGACACCCCAGGCGAGCAGGTGCGCGTTGACACCGAGGGGTACGACGTAGTGCGGCCGGTGGGTCTCCTCGAGCCGAACGATCGACGGCTGGTCGAGGTGGTCGTAGTGGTCGTGGCTAACGAGCACGGCGTCGATGCTGGGGATGGCGGCAATCGACCCCGGGACCGGGTGCATCCGTCGGGGTCCGACGTGCCGGATCGGGGAGACGCGCTCGCTGAAGACCGGGTCGATGAGGAAGCGGGCGCCGTCGATCTCGAGCACGGTGGTGGCATGGCCGTACCACGTGACGGCGAGCTCGCCCGGCTGCTGCGGCGGCTCCGCCGGGACGACGGGGACCGTGCCGTGGGGCCTGCCGCGGTCGTGGACGCGGGTGGCGGCGACGAGGGCGTGCGTCTGGGCCCGGACCCGCGGACGCAGCGACGGCTCCTCGCCCTCGAACCGGCGGTTCGCGAAGTTCGGGGAGTCCAGGACGTGGGGCAGGACCGCCGCGGGCGAGGCGCCCATCCGGTTCATCACCCGCACAAACTGTCGCGCCCGGGTGCGTGAGGAGACCTTCTCGATGACCGACGAGACGGCACGGACGGTGGGGTGGTCGGAGGTTCCGAGGCTGCGCATCGAGCGCCTTTCCGCAGGTCGAGGGGTGTGCTGAACCTACCGTGCGCCAATTGGGCGTCATCATGGTGTTGACATGACACCATGATGGTGTCAGCATGATGCACATGGACATCACCGAGTACGTCGACGCACTGCGTCGGGATCTCGCCCAGGCGGCCAGGGCGATGGGTCCGGAGACCGAGCAGGCCGCAGAGCGGATCGGTTTCGCGCTCGACTCCTCGGCCCGGCTCGCCCTGATGGACGCGTTGTCCCATGCGGCGGCCGAGATCACCAACGAGCTCGAGGGCACCTCCGTCGAGGTCCGGCTGCAGGGCCGGGAGCCCGTCTTCGTCGTCGTGGGGGCCGGCCCGTCGGCCGTCGCCGACGACACCCAGGTCCTCGACCCTGGCGACACCAGGGTGGTGTCACTCGACGACGAGGGCGCCGAGACCTCTCGCATCACCCTGCGACTTCCCGAGGCCCTCAAGGTCCGGGCCGAGGAGCTCGCGACCGGTCGGGGCCAGTCGCTCAACACCTGGATCGTCAACGCGGTCCGCGCGGCCACCGCGGTCGGAGGGCCACCGATGCCCGGCTTCCCGCCGATGCCGCCCGGCCCGCAGTTCGGGCCCGGCGCCCCAGGGCGCAACCGCTCCTCCAACAAGCGCGTGCAGGGCTGGGTCCGCTGAGCGGCCCGGACAGACATCAGACCACTTCCGAGAAAAGGGGACATCCCATGGGCACGACCCTCGAGACCCGCTTCGACACGACGGGTCCCATCAACCTCAAGGCCGAGCTGCTCGTCGGCGACCTGACGCTGACCGTCGGCACCGCCACGACGACGACCGTCCGACTCCACCCGCACGGCAAGCACGGCGCCGAGATCGCCGAGAAGTTCACCGTCGAGGCCCACGGCAACGACGTCGCGGTTCTGGCGCCCAAGCTGCGCGACAGCTTCTTCTCCCTCGGCACCAAAGGCTCCGTCGACGTCGAGGTCGAGCTGCCCGCCGGGAGCGCGGTCGACGCCAAGACCGGCGCCGGCGACGTCACGGCCGCGGGGCTGCTCGGCGAGGTCCGGGCCGCGACCGGCGCCGGCGACCTGACCTTCCACGAGGTGGCTTCGGCCCGGCTCAAGTCGGGATCCGGCGACATCACCCTCCAGTCGGCGAGCGGCGACATCGACGCCAAGACCGGCTCGGGCGACATCACCGTCGCCGCGGGCGGCGGACGTCTCGACCTCGTCTCGGGCAGCGGTGACATCTCCCTGCGCCGCTCCGATGCTGCCGTCAAGGCGAAGACCGGCTCCGGCGACCTCCAGATCGGGGCCTCGACCGGCGACCTCGAGCTGACGACCGGCACCGGCGACATCACCCTCGACGGCGTGCACGGTGGTGAGGTGCGGGCCCGAACGGGCACCGGCGACGTCACCATCGCAGTGGCCCACGGGGTCGCGGCCTACCTCGACCTCAACACCGTCACGGGCGACGTCGACATCGACCTCGAGGAGACCTCGGGCCCCGGTGACGCCGAGGCCCAGGCTCGTCTGGTCGTCCACTCCGGCAGCGGCGACATCCGCGTCAAGCGGGCGCAGGTGAGCCTCGCATGAGCGCCGGGACCATGAACCTCACGCCCCAGGAAGCGATCGCCCGCGACCGCATCGTCGAGCGGGTCGCCGCAGCCCACCATGCGCACCACGTGCCCAAGCAGGCCGGCCGCATCCGCCGTCACGTCCGGGCCGCGCTCCTCCTGCGCAGCCTCGCCGAGCGGCTCGACCCCTCGGCCGAACGTCCCGCCCGCGCGGGCAACAGCCAGCACCCCGCTCCGGCTCTGCATGCCGGTCCCCGACCCTGGACGGCAGCGCCTCGCCGGTCCCCGCACCGGCACAGCTGAGCCACGCCTCCCCCGGAGCCCGTCGACACCAGTCGGCGGGCTCCGTGCTGGCCGGGCGTAGGTCGTCGTCCCCACCACCGGGCGTATGCCGTCCGCGCGCCCGTGCGCGGCCCGTCCCGACGGTGCGTGCGACCATCGAAGCATGTACGTGCCCCCGGCCAACGCCATGAACGACCCTGACGTCACGGCCTTCCTCGCGGCGCACGCGGCGGCACGCCTCGTCACCGTCGGTCCCGACGGACGTCCGGACTCGACGCTGCTGCCCGTGCTCGTCGACGGCGATCGCGTCATCGGCCACCTGGCCCGCGCCAACGATCATTGGACGCGCATCGCACCGGCGTCCCCAGGGCTCGTCGTGGTCAGCGGCGCCGACGCCTACGTGTCGCCGGGCTGGTACGCCACCAAGGCGCAGCACGGGCGCGTGGTCCCGACGTGGAACTACAGCGAGGTGCAGCTGCGGGGAGCGGTCACGGTCCACGACGACCCCGACTGGGTGCTCGACGTGGTCACCAGGCTCACGGAGCGGCACGAGGCCGGACGGGAGCAGCCCTGGGCCGTCGACGACGCCCCGGCGAAGTACGTCCGTGGCCGCCTGCGGGCCATCGTCGGCATCGAGCTCGTCGTCGACTCGGTGGAGGGCAAGGCCAAGCTGAGCCAGAACCGGTCCGACGCCGACCGCGAGGGCGCGATAGCCGGTCTGCGCGTCGAGGATGATGCCATGGCTCGTGTTGTCGCGGACGAGATGGAGCGCGCCCTCCGCGGTTGAGCACCCGCCAACCTCCCGGC
Source organism: Terrabacter sp. P5_B1 (assembly GCF_056400505.1). NCBI lineage: Bacteria > Bacillati > Actinomycetota > Actinomycetes > Micrococcales > Intrasporangiaceae > Terrabacter > Terrabacter sp. P5_B1. The sequence continues at coordinate 9,259 of NZ_JBFULD010000082.1, read as the reverse complement.
TGCCACGACGAGCGCCTACCGCTACTCGTTCCGCGACGGGCAGCTCATCCGTCGCTGACCCCTCGGCCCGGACGGGAAGGAGCTCAGCGCGTCGGGTCGAGCCAGGCGTGCACGAGCGGCACGACCGACGCGCCCTCCCCGCTCGCCGCGGCCACGCGCTTCATCGAGCCGGCGCGGATGTCGCCCGCCGCGAAGACGCCGGGCACCGTCGTCTCGAGGCTCTCCGGCGGCAACCCCTCTCGCCACAGGTGCTGCGGCACGTCGCGACCCGTCAGCACGAAGCCGCGCTCGTCGCGGGCGACCGCGTCCGGCAGCCAGTCGCAGTAGGGCGCCGCGCCGATGAGGAGGAAGAGGCCGCGGCAGTCGCGACGCTCCTCGGCGCCGCCGGCAGTGTCGCGCACCGTGACCCAGCCGAGCCGGCCGTCCTCGCCGGCGCCGCCCTCGGTCACCTCGGAGCAAACCTTGACCCCGATCCGAGGGTTGTAGCGGATCTCGCCGACGAGATAGCTCGACATCGTCTCGGCGRGGGACTCGCGCCGCACGAGGATCGTCACGGATCGGGCGAAGCGCGCGAGGTGGATCGCGGCCTGACCGGCCGAGTTGCCACCACCGACGACCATGACGTCCGAGCCCTCCATCTCGCGCGCAGCCGTCATGGCGCTGCCGTAGTGGACGCCGAGCCCGACGAGCCGCTCGATGCCCGGCGCGTCGAGGCGGCGGTACTTCACGCCGGCCGACACGACGACAGCCCGCGCCCGGACGTCGCCGCCCTCGGTGTGCAGCACGTGCGGTTCCGGGCCGCCGTCCTCGCCGGCAGGACCTGCGGTGCCCGCGGGGGCCGGGGTCGACGACGTGCCCGGCGTGAACGACGTGACCGGCCAACCGGTGAAGAACTCGGTGCCGAAGCGGACCGCCTGGTTGCGCGCCCGCTGGGCCAGCCGCATACCCGAGATCCCCCTCGGGAAGCCGAGGTAGTTGCGGATCATCGACGACGTGCCCGCCTGTCCACCAATCGCTTCCGCCTCGAGGACGACCGTCGACAGTCCTTGGGACGAGGCATAGACGGCGGCCGCGAGACCCGCCGGCCCGGCGCCCACGATGGAGACGTCGACCACGCGGTCCACGTCGACGTCGGCCGGGCGGCCGTAGATGCGGGTGGCGACGTCGCGCACGCTGCGGGCCGTGGCGACGCGTTTGCCGAGGTCCATGACGAGCGGGTACTCGGGCGCGGCGTCACCCTCGACGTGCTCGATCACGGCACGCCCCTCGTCGCTGCCCGGGGCGTAGACGCGGTTGGGCATCCCCATCCGGTCGAGGTAGTCGCGGATGCTGAGCGTCAGGGCGTCCTCGACGGGGGAGACGATGGCCACCGCCACGACCTCGGGCTCGGCCACCGTGGAGCCCCAGTCGGACAGCAGCTCGCAGATGGCCGTGTGGAACTCCTCGTCGCGGGCGCCGCGCGGCATGAGCAGGTACGCGTCGTACTTGCCCTTTGCCAGCCCGCCCCGCAGGCGCTCGGCGTCCTCGCGGAAGCTCGAGACGTGGGCGGCGATGACCCGCCGCGCCGTCGGCACCGTCGCGCGCCACCAGAGGAAGGCCTCGAGCACCTCGGCGTCGGGCAGGCGCGACTCGGTGACGAACATCGCGACCTGACCGCCCTCGGCGACGACCCGCTTCGCCGCGAGCTTCGCCTCGTGGGCCGAGCCCGCGGTGGGCAGCTCGTAGTCGCGCGAGTAGCGCCCGAACTCGTCGAGCAGCTCCTCGGAGCGGGTCTCGGACACCAGGATGATCGCCGGGTTCACCCGATCGATCCTAGGAGGCGGAGCGCTCCGGGAGTATGCCGTCGCGCGAGTCCAGCGTCGCCGGTCGTTCGCGCAGGGTGAGCCAGAGGCGGTGTGCGGTGATGACGGCGAGGGCCCAGGCGAGACCGATGAGCCAGCCGGCCAGCACGTCGGTGAGCCAGTGGTGGCCGAGGAAGACCCGGGAGAGCCCCATGGTCACGACGAAGAGCGTGCCGAGCGTGACCGCCAGGCTGCGCTGCCAGGCCGCGGTGGTCTCGATGAGGACGAGATAGACGACGACCGTCGTGAGCACCGTCGCGTTGAGCGTGTGGCCGCTCGGGAACGACGGCGACACCTCCAGCGGCGGGACCGCCAGGGCGGCCTGCGGGCGGGCCCGGTCGACGAGGTCCTTGCCGACGATCGTCATCGCGAGCGACCCGGCGGCCGCGATGAGCGTCAGCACGATGGGCGTCCACCGCCGACGACGCCAGGTGATGACGGCGACGGCGAGCAGGGCGAGGATCGGCATGCCGACCGGACCACCGACGTTCGTGAACGCCGTGATGGCGGAGTCGAGCCCGGGTGAGCGGAGCGAGATCGCCCTGTCCAGGACGGGCTGGTCGACCACGGTCAGCCCGTCGCGACCGACGACCCCCTCGTAGACCGTCTCGACCCCCTCGACGAGAGCGGCCATGACGACGAGGGCGACGACGGCGAAGACGACGAACGCCACGTGCGCCGACGACCACGAGACGACCCGACGGGCGGCCGGCCGGGAGGCGCGTGCCACCCCGGCGAAGACGCCGACGAGCCACTGCCCGAAGCGGGTGTGCCAGGTCGTCAGGTCCCGGGCGCCGATCGTGTCGTCCGGTGTCTGCGGGCTCGGGGAGTCGGGCATGCCCCATCCTTACCCGCCACAGCACCTGTCCGAGTCGTTCAGGCCTGCCGCCGCTCAGGCCGCGAGGTGCTCCCGGGCCGGCTTCGAGGGAGCCAGATCCGTGACGGGGGCCTTGGCGCGTCGACCGAGGAAGCCGTTCGGCACGGACAGCCGGATGACCTTCTTCCACGCCGACCCCACCTGGCGCGGGAGCGAGCCCGTCGTGTAGGTCAGGCCGTACTTGCGGAACAGGGCCTGCACCTGCGGCGCGATCTGCTGGTAGCGGTTGCTCGGCAGGTCGGGGAAGAGGTGGTGCTCGATCTGGAAGCTGAGGTTGCCGGTCATGAAGTGCATGGCCTTGCTGCCGCTGATGTTGGCCGAGCCGAGCATCTGGCGGACATACCACTCGCCGCGGGTCTCACCCACGATGGACCGGCGTTCGAAGGTCTCGACGCCCTCCGGGAAGTGGCCGCACATGATGACCGAGTGGGTCCACAGGTTGCGGATGAGGTTGGCCGTGGCGTTGGCGGCGAGCGTGTTGACGAACGACGGTCCCGACAGCAGCGGGTGGATGACGTAGTCCTTCGTCATCTGGTTGCGGATCTTCTTCAGCGTCACCTTGGCGCGGGCCCGGAAGGCGGGGTCCTGGCGGCGCTCCTTGGTCGCGAGGTTCTTGCCGAGCTCGAGGTCGTAGGCGGCGATGCCGTACTCGAAGAAGCAGGCGTTGACGAAGTTCCACAGCGGCTGCGCGGCGTAGAGCGGCACCCAGCGCTGGTCCTCGTCGACGCGCATGATGCCGTAGCCGAGGTCGTTGTCCTTGCCGATGACGTTCGTGTAGGTGTGGTGCAGCTCGTTGTGCGAGTGCTTCCACTGGTCGGACGGGCTGGCGTTGTCCCACTCCCACGTCGTCGAGTGGATCTTCGGGTCGCGCATCCAGTCCCACTGGCCGTGCATGACGTTGTGCCCGATCTCCATGTTCTCGATGATCTTGGCGACCGCGAGGCCGGCCGTGCCGACGACCCAGGCGGGCGGGAACATCGAGACGAGCAGGAGGGCGCGGCTGCCGAGCTCCAGCTTGCGCTGGGTGGCGATGACCTTGCGGATGTAGGCCGCGTCGTCGGCTCCGCGGGTGTCGATGACGGACTGCCGGATGGCGTCGAGCTCGACACCGATCTGCTCGATGCCCTCGGCGGTGAGGTGGCCGATCGGGTTGTGGGTCTTCTTCTGCAGGACGGTCATGGTGACTCCTCTGGTTCGGAGGTCGGTGGGTCTGTGGGTGTCAGTGGTCGATGACGCAGGCGCCGGCGGCCGCGGAGATGCAGGTCTGGATGGGCACGCCCTGGCCCTCGGTCTCGCCAGGCGTCGCGGTCGTGACGGCGCCGGTGCGCAGGTCGCGGACGGCGCCCTCGCGCAGCGGCAGCACGCAGCCGAAGCAGATGCCCATCCGGCAGCCGGACGGCATCAGCACGCCGGCCGCCTCGGCGGCGTCGAGGATGGGGGTCGCGCCGTCGGCCTCGACCGTCGTGCCGGAGCCGGTGAAGCCGACCGTCCCGCCGTCGCCGACGACGAGCGTGCTGGCGCGGAACTGCTCGGTGAGCAGGCCGAGGCCACGCTCGTCGTGGTGGCGCTGGAGGGCGTCGAGCAGACCCCCGGGTCCGCAGGCGAGGGTCTGCCGGTCGTGCAGGTCGGGCACGAGCGTCCCGAGGTCGGAGACGTCGAGCACCCCGTGCTCGTCGTCGTAGCGCGCCACGAGGCGGATCAGGCCGGCCTCGTCGAGCGAGCGGAGGTTGTCGAGGAAGATCGAGTCCGGCTCGCTCGGTGCCACGTGCACGACGACGATGTCGTATGCCGTCGCGCGGGGCAGACGCACGACGCCCGAGTCAGCGACCGGGAAGAGGTTGCGGAGCATCCCGATGACCGGGGTGACGCCGGAGCCGGCCGTGACGAAGAGGAACTTGCCGCCGTCGGTCGGCAGCACGAACTCGCCCTGGGCCTGCTCGAGGTGGACGAGCGTGCCGGGTCGCGACTCGCGCACGAGGTGGGTGCTGACGAGCCCGTCCGGCACGGCCTTGACGGTGATGGAGATGTGGCCGTCGGGGCGCGGGCCGTGGGTGAGGGAGTAGGCCCGCCACTGGCGTACGCCGTCGACGTCGACCCCGATGCGGACGTACTGGCCCGGCACGTGCCCGGCCCAGTCGGCGCCGGGGCGGATGACGATGGTGGCGGCGTCCGCGGTCTCGGGGTGGACCGCGACGATGCGTCCGCGCAGGTCGGCGCCGGGACGCAGCGGGTCGAACAGGTCGAGGTAGTCCGCCGGCAGCAGGGGGGAGGTCGCGCGCTCGGCGAGCTGCAGGAACCGTCGCCGCAGGGAGGGGCGGTCGGCTCGGGTCGAGGTTTTCGAGGGCGCGGTCAGGCTCATGCCACCAGCATGACTGAGGGTCAAGGGTAAGATCCTGACCGGAAGGCGTGAAGTATCCGGGAACTCTTGTTCGGAGGGAACAGTCGATGGCCAAGCCCGCGGGCAGCGCAACGGTTCGGGGCGCTGCCGACCTCCAGCTGGACCATGCGGTGCTGCGCGTGCTGCGCGAGCGGCTGCCGGCCATCGCGACGACCACGGTCGCAGCCGTCGTCGACGAGGTTCCCGACTACCGCGGCGCTCTCGGTGGGGTGGCCGGGGACACGATCGAGCGCGCCGTGCAGATGGCCATCGCGGGCTTCCTCAAGCTCGCGGGGGGCGGACGCGACGTCGATGCGAGCACGCCGCTGGGCCCGACCCGCGAAGGTGCCTACGCCCTCGGACGAGGCGAGGCTCGAGGGGGACGATCGATGGACAGCCTGCTCGCGGCATACCGCGTCGGTGCCCGGGTGTCCTGGCGCGAGCTGGCCCGGGCGGCAGCCGAGGCGGGACTGCCGGCGACGACGATGGCGAAGTTCGCCGAGCTGCTCTTCGCCTACATCGACGAGCTGTCTGCGGCCAGCGTGGCCGGCCACACGGACGAGCTGACGACGAGCGGCCGGGTCAGGGACCGCTACCGCGAGCGGCTGGGGCAGCACCTGCTCGCGGGCGCGAGCGCCGACGTGCTGACCGCCGCCGCGGCCCGGGCCGAGTGGGCGACACCCACCTCGCTCACGGCCGTGCTGCTGCCCGCCGCCGGGGCGCGTCGGGCGCTCGCCTCGCTCGGGACCGACACGCTGCAGCTCGGCGAGGATTTGCAGGGCCTCGAGCACGTCGACCCCGACGACCCGCTCACCCTCCTGCTCGTCCCCGACGCCGACGGGCCCGGCCGGCTCCACCTGCTGCGGGTGCTCGCCGGTCGCCACGCCGTTGTCGGGCCGCCGCGCCCGTGGACCGACGCCCGCGCGTCCTACGACCGGGCCGCGCGCACCGTGGGCGTGGCACGGCCGACGCGCACGGGCGCCCCGGTCGACACCGAGGAGCACCTGGCCCACCTCGTCCTCACAGCCGACCCGGAGGCCTTGTCCGACCTGCGCGCCCGCGTCCTCGCGCCCCTGGCCGAGCTCGCACCCGGCACCCGCGACCGGCTCGCGGAGACGCTCCTGTCGTGGCTGCTGCACCAGGGACGCCGGGACGCGGTCGCCGCCGAGCTGCACATCCACGCCCAGACCGTGCGCTACCGGATGGGTCAGCTGCGCGAGCTCTACGGTGACCGCCTCAGCGACCCGGCGGCGGTGCGTGAGCTCGTGATCGCGCTGTCGGCCACGTCCGCCTCGTCCGCCTCGTCCTCGACGCCGGCGTAGCGGGTCAGCCGTGCCGCGACCGGTGCTCGGCCCGCCACTGCGTGTACTCGGTGACCTGCTCCACCGCGTCCCAGGCCTCCTTGAACACCCGGGCGGACTCGGCCTTGCCGGCGTCCTCGGGCCCGCGCGGGAGCTCCCGGCGTCCGTGCCCACCACTGTTCCCGCGCTGCTCCGGCGGCACGGGACCGTCGTACTTCCGGCCGCCGGGATGGTTGGCGTAGCGCCGCGAGCGGGTGTAGCCCATCTGGAGGAACTTGCGGGCCACGTCGGCACCGACGAGGTCACCGGCAGCGAGGTACTCGTCGAACCGCGCCCGGATCGCCGCCRCGCTCTCGCGAGCGACGTCGGGCGTGCGGAACCGCCAGAGCGGCAGCAGCTCGTCCTTGTAGGGCTGCACGCGCAGCACGCCCTGCTCACCGCGGCCGACGCGGTAGAGCTCGGGCTGGGCGCGCAGGTCGAGGGACTCGAGGTCGAGTCCGGCATACGGGTCCGGCGTCACCCGGCCATTCTGTCGGGTGTCGCGCCTGCCTCCGCGCCAAACCCGCCCCGGCTGAGCTGGCGCGGCGGTCGGGGTTCTAGGGTCGCGACATGACGGTCGTCGGCACTGACGGGCTCGCCCGCCCCACCTGGGCGTCGGTGGACCCTCTCCTCATGGACTACTACGACACCGAGTGGGGCATGCCGATCCGCGACGAGCGCGGGCTCTACGAGCGGATCTGCCTCGAGGGCTTCCAGGCCGGGCTGTCGTGGGCGACGATCCTGCGCAAGCGCCCTGCCTTCCGGGCCGCCTTCGCGAACTTCGACCCGGACGTCGTCGCGGCCTACACCGACGACGACGTCGAGCGTCTCCTCGGCGACGCCGGGATCATCCGCCACCGAGGCAAGATCCGCGCCACCATCACGAACGCGCGGGCCACGATCGCGCTGCGCGAGGAGGGCGGTCTCGTCGACTTCGTATGGGGCTTCCAGCCCGCCGACACCCCGCGACCGGCCGACCACACCGAGGTCCCCACCGTGTCCGATGAGAGCAAGGCCCTCTCAAAGGCGTTGCGCAAGAAGGGCTTTGCCTTCGTCGGGCCGACGACGATGTATGCGTTGATGGAGGCCGTCGGCATCATCGACACGCACCTCATGGGCAGCCACCGGCGTGGCAGCTCCGGCGTCTGGACCGCGTAGCCTCAGCCCAGGACCGCCTTGGCGGCGTTGTGGCCGGGGATCGCGCTGACGCCACCACCGCGGCGAGCGCCGGCTCCGCCGAGCAGGACGTTGTCGTATGCCGTCTCGACGCCCCACGTGCCCACCTCGGAGTCCCGCTCGGCCCACGGCCACTGCAGCGAGCGGTGGAAGATGTTCCCGCCGGGCAGGCCTACCGACTGCTCGAGGTCGACGGGGCTCTTGACCTCGACGCAGAGGTTGCCGTCGGCGTCGCGGGCGAGCACCGACTCGATCGGCTCGCCGAGCACCGAGTCGAGCGAGCGCAGGGTCGCCTCGAGGGCTGCCTTGGTCGCGGCCGTGTTGTCCTCCCGGAAGAGCCGGGCGGGCAGGTGCAGGCCGAAGAGCGTCAGCGTCTGCGCGTCGCTCGACGCGAGCTCCGGCCCGAGGATCGAACGGTCCGAGAGCGTGTGGCAGTAGATCTCGCACGGCGGCAGGTCAGGGATGCGCCCGTCGCGCGCCACGGCATACGTCTGCTCGAGCTGGCCGTAGCCCTCGTTGATGTGGAAGGTCCCGGCGAAGGCGGCCCTCGGGTCGACGGCGGCGTCGCGCAGGCGGGGGAGGCGGGTCAGCAGCATGTTGACCTTGAGCTGGGCGCCCTCGACGTCGTCCTCGGTGTCGACCGGGTCGGCACCGGAGGCGGCGAGCAGGCGGTTGAGCACGGTGGGCGCGCAGCCCGCGACGAGGTTGCCGCCCACAGCGCTGCCGTTCCCGGCGTCTCCGCCGGACCACGCGACCTCCCCCGTGGACGGGTCCACGGACGTGACCTCGGCTCCGGTGAGGATCGTCGCTCCGGCCGAGACCGCCGCTGCCGCAAGCGAGTCGGTGAGCGCACCCATGCCGCCGACAGGTACGTCCCAGTCGCCGGTGCCGCCCCCGATGAGGTGGTAGAGGAAGCAGACGTTCTGGCGCAGGTCGGTCTCGCCGAGCGAGGCGAAGGTGCCGATGAGGGCGTCGGTGGCGATGATGCCGCGGAGGGTGTCGTCCGCGGTGACCGACTCGATGAGCTCGCCGACGGGCCGGGTCGTCAGGGCGTCGAAGAGGTCGGTGTCACCGGAGAGGGCGCGCACCTCGTCCCGCGAACGCAGCGGTTCGAGCACGGTCGGGAAGACCCGCTCGGCCACGCCGGTCATGCGCGCGTAGAAGTCGGTCCACGCGGCATACGCGTCGTCATCGCCGGTCAGGGCCCGGAAGGCGGCACGGGTCGCGGCAGCGTCGCCGTGGTCGACGAGCAGCCCGCGGTCGGGGTCCGACGGCACCGGCGTGTACGAGGAGAACCGCCGCCGGATGAGCCGCAGGTCGAGGTCGAGGTCGCTGAGGACCTGGCGCGGCAGGAGCGACACGAGGTAGGAGTAGCGCGAGAGGCGGGCATCGACGCCGTCGAACGCACGGGCCGAAACGGCCGCGCCGCCCACGTGGTCCGCCCGTTCGAGTACGAGCACCTTTCGCCCCGCTCGCGCGAGGTAGGCGGCGGCCGTGAGGCCGTTGTGACCGGCCCCGATGATGACGTCGTCGTAGCGCACGAGGTCACCCTAGGCGACCGTGCGCAAGTGGGCACTCGACTGGACGCCCAGGGTCACCGAGTGCGTGTGGGGAAGTGGGCACTCGACTGGACGCCCAGGGTCACCGA
>NZ_JBFULD010000081.1:0-13536 GCF_056400505.1 Terrabacter sp. P5_B1 | reverse complement strand
GCCGAGACGAGGTCTGCACTGGCATCTCGGGTGCTCGGCGCCGGGCCACTCGACCCGTGGCTCGCCGAGCCGGGAGTGACCGACGTCGCGGTCAACGGCGACGGCCGCATCTGGGTCGACCGCGGCCGCGGCATGGAGCTGGTGGGGGAGCGGCTCGACGCGGCCGACGCCCGTGGACTCGCTGTCCGACTCGCCGGCATCGCCGGCCGCCGCCTCGACGAGGCCAGTCCGTGGGTGGACGGGCAGCTTCCGTCGGGCGCCCGGCTGCACGCGATGCTGCCTCCGCTCGTCGAGGGCGGCCCGCACATCACCATCCGCGTGCCGCCGAGAGAACCCGTCTCCTTGTCCGAGCTGCGGTACCGGGACATGCTTCCGCCCGAGTGGGAGCCCGTGCTCCGTGCACTGGTCGACCGACGGCTCGCGTTCGTCGTCTCCGGTGGTACTGGCGCGGGCAAGACCACGCTCCTCGCCGCCTTGCTCGGATGCATCGACCCGGTGGAGCGGCTCCTCGTCGTCGAGGACGTCCGCGAACTGACGGTGGACCATCCGCACCTCGTGCGGCTGGAGGCCCGACCAGCCAACGTCGAAGGCGCGGGCGAGGTCACCCTGACGACATTGGTGCGACAGGCCTTGAGGATGCGTCCCGATCGGATCGTCGTGGGAGAGGTCCGCGGTGCAGAGGTGCGAGAGCTCCTTGCGGCTCTCAACACGGGGCACGAGGGTGGGTGCGGGACCGTGCATGCCAACGCCCCGGCGGACGTCGTGGCCCGATTCGAGGCCTTGGGTGCGCTGGCAGGGCTGACGCCCGAGGCGGTTCGGGCCCAGCTGTCCGCGGCCATCGACGTCGTCGTCCACGTGACTCGCGATCACGGGCTGCGCCGGATCGCCTCGGTGGCGGCGCTCTTTCGTCGAGACGGCGGCCCGTGCATCGTGCCGGCGCTCGAGTGGGACGGACCGATGCATACGCCCCGGTGCGCAGCCGGATGGCCCGCCCTGGCGGCACGCCTCGGGTTGGGCACCGAGCTCATGGGAACGGCAACGGCCGGCGGACGCCTCGTGAACGGCGGGCCGACGCTGACGGCGGCGTCATGACGGTCGGCACGGCAGGCGTGTCCGCTGCCCTGCTGCTGGGAGTCGCGGTGCTGCTGTGGCCGGGGCGGGCATCAGTGCGGGCGCCCCTCGCCGGGCTAGGGGCCACCGGCGCCCTCGAACCCCGCCCGACCGCGGCACCGGGTGACGAAGCCGGCTCTGGAGGGGTGGCATCCAGCGTCTGGCAGCAGGACCCCGTCGACCTGTACCGCCAGTGGCGCCTGCGTCGCCGTCCCGGGGAGCTTGTCGACGACGTGCTCGACCTGTTGCGTGGCATCGGCCCGGCACTGAGTGCCGGCCTGACCCCCACTCGCGCCATCGAGCTGGCCGCCACCTCCACCCTGGGCGTCGAGCGCGTCCACCACGCGAGAGAGTCGATGCGCGGGCGCAGCCGACGGACCGACCGCTACCCACGTGGCTTACGTGGCTCACGTGGCTCACGTCGCTCACAGCCCGGAACGCCGCGGCGCGCAGCGGTCCCGGCACCGGCTGGACCGGCGCTGGACGCGGACCTCGCCCCGCCGAGAGGTGACATCGACCGGCTCGTGGGTGCCCTGCTCGATGCCAGCGAGCGTGCAGAGCCCGTGTCGCCCGTCTGGGCGACCTGGGCGGAGCGCAGCGCCTCCGCCGACCTCGCCCTCGTGGCGGCGGCTTGGCGTCTCTCCGAGACCACAGGCGCCCCGCTGGCGTCGGCCGTCGACCGGGCCGTTCGAGGCCTTCTCGACGCCAGAGCGCGACGCGGCAAGGTGGCCGTTGCGGTCGCTGGGCCGCGCGCCACGGTCACCGTGCTCACCCTTCTTCCGCTGACCGGTCCGCTCTTCGGACTCGCCTGCGGCATCGACCCGGCCACGCTCTACCTCGGGTCACCGATCGCCACGGCCTGCGCGGCCCTTGGTCTCGTCCTCGTGTGGACAGGTCGGGTGTGGTGCACCCGGATGGTCCGGCGGGCGGTGCGAGCATGACTGTCGCCTTGGCCGAGTACGTGCGTGCAGGATCGTGGACGGCACTCGTGGCAGCCGGCTTGGCAGCCGCTGCGGTGCTCGTCCTCTTCGGTGTCCCAGACGGTGCCGACGGCGCTGGCACCTCGGCCGCAGGCCGCCCTGACACCTCGGACGCAGGCCGCCCTGATGGTTCCGACACCTCGTGCGGTCCTTCGACGGCGGCCGTTGGGCCGATCCGGCGAACACCGGGCCGTGCCCGCCGACGCACGGCCAGGCGCGACTCGGCCCACGCGGGCGACGCCCAGGTCTCCTCAGCTCTCGCCCTGCTGGCGCTGGCCTACCGTTCGGGCCTGCCCACGTGGGGCGTCCTCGAGGCGGTCGCGACAGGACTGACGGGCCCGGCGTCGACCGATCTGCGCCAGGTCGCCACCGCCCTGAGGTGGGGAGCGACCGACGCCGAGGCATGGGCCTCGGTTGGCGTTGCCTGGGCGCCGGCCGCGCGGGCCGTCGCCATCGCGCACCAGGCCGGGGTGCCGCCCAGCGCCATGCTGCTCGCAGCCTCCGACGACCTGCACCGCGCCGAGCTCGAGCGGCTCGAGGTCTCTGCGGCCAAGGTCGGGGTGCGACTCGTCGCCCCGCTCGGTCTCGTGCTGCTACCCGCGTTCTGCCTCACCACGGTCGCGCCCCTTGTCATCGCCCTCGCGGGCAGCCTTCTGAGCGGGTGAGGGCCGTCGCGGACCGGCCCGGCGGTGGAGGTACCTGCACGCACCCAGGCTTCCGCGCAGGGTGCCACACCCCTCGAGCCCACGAGGGCCACAGCCTCCCGGGCACTCCCGCCCGGGCCAGGAGAAGGAGAAGCCATGACTCACAAACTGACCCACAAACCGACGCCTAAACCGACGCACAAACGGGCGCACGAACCGGCCGACAGATCGACCGGACAGCTCACTCGTCCCCGGTTGCCCCAGCTGTCCCGCGACGCAGGGATGACGACCGCGGAGTACGCCGTCGGCATCATGGCGGCCTGCACCTTCGCCCTCGTGCTGCTCGGCGTCGTCAAGTCCGACGCAGTGCGCAGCGCCCTGGCCGGGATCGTCCAGAGCGCGCTGGGGATCGCGGGGTGAGGCCGCGACGCGCTCGGCCCTCACCAGGGCGCGAGCGCGGGATGGTGACGGCCGAGCTCGCCGTCGCCATCCCGTCCGTCGTGCTCGTGCTGGCTTTCTGCCTGGTGGCGGCCAAGGCCGCTGTCGAGCAGATCCGGTGCGTCGATGCCGCGCGTGTCGCGAGTCGAGCCGCGGCCCGCGGCGACGACCCGGGTCGGGTGAGGGCGCTCGCGCTCGAGTCGGCGCCGGCAGGTGCGCACGTGCAGGTCGACGGAGCTGCCGGGGGAGTGCGCGTCACGGTCTCGGCGCGCACCGGCGGATGGGGCGTGCTGCCCGGATGGGAGCTGAGCGCGTCAGCCGTGACGCCGGTCGAGTCGGCATCGTGATCGGGCGAGCGAGCGCCCTCCCGGAGCGCGGCGCGGCAAGTGTCATGGTCCTGTCGCTCGTGGGCGTGGTCCTGGCGCTCACCGTCGGGGGTCTGGTCCTCGCGTCGGTCGTGGTGGCCAGCCAGCGGGCTCGCCTCGCCGCCGATCTCGGGTCGTTGGCGGGCGCGTCGGCGATTCAGGACGGAGCCTCAGCGGCGGGTGCCTGCGCTGCCGCGCAGCTCGTGGTCCACGCCAACGCAGCTGTCGTGCAGAGCTGCTCGTCGGTCGACTCAGTCGTCGACCTGCGAGTCATGGTGCCCGCCGCCCTGTGGCCCGACCCCGCGGTGGCTCACGCTCGTGCGGGTCCGGAACGGTGATGCTCACCCTGACTGACGTCGGTCGGACGCGAAGAGGGGTTCGCACGGAGCGAGGGCGCGGCTCGTGCAGAGGCTTTCGCCTGCCACCGGCCCGAGCTCCGTGCCTAGCGGTTCTGCCAGGCGTCGGGCGCGGTGAGCAGCTGGYGCACGCGATCAGGCAGGGCTCCCGTGCGCAGGTCCTCGATCGAGGTCTCGTCGAGCACCTCACGCAGGCTCACGCGGACGGCCACCCAGAGGCTCGGCAGGTGGGTTGCGACCCCTCCGTACTCCGTCTCATGGGGACGGAGTCCGCGCACCTCGGCGAGCGGCCCGTCGACGGCGCGAAAGATGTCTCCCACGCTGATCTCAGCGGCCGGGCGACCCAGGACGTAGCCACCGAGAGCCCCACGACGGCTCAGCACGAGACTGCCGCGGCGCAGGTCCGCGAAGATGGCCTCGAGGAACTTGCGCGGAAGCTCCTGGCGGGTCGAGAGAATGTCGATGCTGATCGGGCCCGAGCCCTCCGCGTCCGCCTCCGCGAGGATGAGCATCGCCCGGACCGCGTAATCGACTCGTGCCGAGATGTCCACGCGAGCAGTCTGCCGCACCAGTCTGGGCGACCTCGCGACGGCCCGGGTCTCCCGCGGTGTGCAAAGGGGCACTCGACCTTGCCGGGGCGTCGCCTTGCGTGACTGAGGCGGCGAGGTGTCGTCCCCTCGCCGCCTCAGGTCTCTCGGTCCACTCGGTCCAAGCGATCCATCACGTCGGCCGAGTGTCCCCAGCCACCCGCTCTCGCAGGGCGGCAGCGAGAGGAGCTTCACGGCATACGGTAGGTCGTGGCGTGAGCGATCGGGAGCCCTGTCTCATCAAGACGTGCCCGAACTGGACGAGCGAGTGTCAGACGGCGAGCGGCGCCTCGACGACGCTCGACCGGCCGACGGAGCGCGCGTGGACCGTCTCGCCCTCGCGGAGCTGCAGCTCGGCGGCTTCTCGGCGCGTGATCTGCGCCGCGAAGCGCTCGCCCTCGGCGGTCCGCAGGTCGACGCGCACCTCGAAGCCGAGCGGCACGACCCGCGCGACGGTGGCGGCCACGACGCCGGCCGAGTCGGGGACGTCGGCGTCGTGCGCCAGGGCGGTCGCCCGGTCGCGCTCGAGGACGATGTCATGGGGGCGCACCAGCTGGTCTCCCAGTCGCGCCACCGACCCGAGGAAGCCCATGACGAAGTCGTTGGCCGGGCGCTCGTAGAGCGTCACCGGGTCGCCGGCCTGCTCGATGCGCCCCTTGTTGAGCACCGCGATGCGGTCGGCGACGTCGAGCGCCTCCTCCTGGTCGTGGGTCACGAGGACCGTCGTCACATGGACCTCGTCGTGCAGGCGGCGCAGCCACTGGCGCAGGTCGGTGCGCACCTTCGCGTCGAGGGCGCCGAACGGCTCGTCGAGCAGCAGCACCTGCGGGTCCACGGCCAGGGCGCGCGCCAGGGCCATGCGCTGGCGCTGGCCGCCTGAGAGCTGGGCCGGGTAGCGGTTGCGGAAGCCCTCGAGGCCGACGATCTCGAGCAGGTCGCCGACCTTCTTGTCGATCTCGGCCTTGGGCCGCTTGCGGATCGAGAGACCGAAGGCCACGTTGTCGCGCACCGTCATGTGCTTGAACGCGGCGTAGTGCTGGAACACGAACCCGATCCCGCGTCGCTGCGGCGGCTCGCTCGTCACGTCGCGCCCCTGGATCGTCACCGAGCCCGAGTCGAGACCCTCGAGGCCGGCGATGGAGCGCAGCAGGGTCGACTTCCCGGAACCGCTCGGGCCGAGCAGCGCGGTCAGCGAGCCCTTGGGGATCTCGAGGCTGATGTCATCGAGGGCGGCGAACGTGCCGTAGTTCTTCCGGGCGTTGGTCACGGTGATCATCGGTCGCTCCTCTTGCGGTCGAGCACGGTCATGAGCAGCAGCACGACGAGCGCGATGCCCATGAGGAGGGTTGCGGCGGCATACGCGCCGTAGGTGTTGTGGTCGTCGATGTAGCGCGAGTGGACGAGGAGCGTCAGCGTCTGCGAGATCCCCGCGAAACCGGAGGAGACCATGATGACCGCGCCGAACTCGCCGAGCGCCCGGGCGACGGTGAGCACGACGCCGTAGGTCAGCCCCCACCGGATGGCCGGCAGCGTGATCCGCCAGAACGTCTGCCACGGGTTGGCGCCGAGCGTCGACGCGGCCTGCTCCTGGTCGAGTCCGATCTCGTGGAGCACCGGCTCGACCTCACGCACCACGAACGGCAGCGTCACGAAGGTCGTCGCGAGGATCATGCCGGGCAGGCCGAAGATGACCTTGAAACCGGCCCGGTCGAGAGCTCCGAACCAGCCGGCCGTGCCCCACAGCATGATGAGCGAGACGCCGACGACGATGGGCGAGACCGCGAACGGGAGGTCGACGACGGCCTGGAGGAGTCCGCGGCCCCGGAACCGCCCGCGCACCAACGCCAGTGCCGTCGCCACGCCGAAGACGACGTTGACCGGCACGGTGATGGCCACGATGAGAAGCGAGAGGTTGAGCGCCGACTGGGCGGCCGGGGTGGAGATCGACGCGAGGAACTCCGACAGGCCGGGCGAGAAGGTGCGCCACAGGATGACGCCGATCGGGACGCCGACCAGGGCGAAGAGGTAGCCCAGGGCGACCACGCGCAGCGACAGGCGAGTGCCACGGGAGACCTTCATGAGTCACGCTCCTCACGTCGCTGGGTGCGGCTCGACAGGACCCGCAGCACGAGCAGGGTGGCGAACGCGATGGCGAGCAGGGCCACCGAGACGGCAGCCGCCGCCTGCGGGCGGTCGATCTCGATCTGCTGCTGGATGTACTGCGAGGCCACCTGCGTCTCGTGGGGGATGTTGCCGCCGATGAGCACGACGGAGCCGTACTCCCCGATGGCCCGCGCGAACGCGAGGCCGGTGCCGCTGATGATCGCCGGAGCCAACGACGGCAGCACGATCCGGCGGAAGGTGGTCCATCCGGTGGCCCCGAGCGAGGCGGCCGCTTCCTCCACCTCGTGGTCGGTCTCGATGAGCACCGGCTGCACCGATCGGACGACGAAGGGCAGCGTCACGAAGAGCAGCGCCACGACCAGCCCCCAGCGGGTCGCGTTGAGCTGCACGCCGATCGGGCTGTGGGGCCCGTAGAGCGAGAGCAGCACGATGCTCGCGACGATCGTCGGGAGGGCGAAGGGCAGGTCGATGAGCGCGTTGACGATCCGCTTGCCACGGAACTCGTCGCGCACGAGCACCCACGCCACGAGCGTGCCGAGGACGGCGTTGAGAAGGGCGACGACCGCCGACACGACCACGGTGACCGCCAGGGCCGCCAGCGCGGCTGGCGACGTGATCGCCTGCCAGAAGCCGGAGAGGCCGTCGTCGAACGCTGCCACCGTCAGCGCGGCGAGCKGGAGCAGGACGATGACGCTGAGCCACAGCGTGACGACCCCGACGCCGAGCGGCCGGCCCAGACGGAGGCGTCTCCGTGGGTGGGACGTCGCTGGGACGTCTGGCCCGGCACCCGGCGCGGAGGTCGGTGGCTGCTGCGAGCGCGTCGCCTCGCCGGACCGGGACCGGTGCCACCGGCGGGACGGGTGCGACGCAGGCGCCAGTGGCCCTGGCTCGGCGCCGCTGCGGCGCTCGTCCGTGTGTGCGGTCATTGCCGTCTCCGTCTCGAAGTCGGTCGGGAAGTCGGTCGGGAAGTCGCTCGGGAAGTCGGTCGGGAAGTCGGTCGGGAAGTCGGTCGGGAAGTCGGTCTCGAAGCCTGTCTCGGACCCCGTCGCGGCACGAGACCGGAGGTCACCGGGAGGCCTTGTCGTAGATGACCGCGATGTCACCCACGTCCTTCTTGAAGAGCGTGCCGTCGACGGTCTTCCAGCCACCGAGGTCGGCGATGGTCCAGAGCTTCGCCGGGGCCGGGAACTTCGCGGTGTATGCCGCTGCGACCGTCGGGTCGACCGGGCGGAAGCCCGCCTCGGCGAGCAGCTTCTGGCCCTCGCCCGTGAAGAGGAAGGCGTTGAACGCCGTCGCCTTGGCGAGGTTCTTGCTGCCCTTGAGCACGGCCGTGGGGTTCTCGATCTTGAAGGTCGACGGCGGCGTGACGTGCTGGACGGGGTCGCCGTTCTTCTCGATGAACAGCGCCTCGTTCTCGTAGCCGAGGAGCACGTCGCCGCTGCCCTGGAGGAACGCCTCGGTCGCCTCACGCCCCGACTTCGGCTGGATCTTCACGTGCTGGCTCACGAGGGCCTTGATGTAGGCCAGCCCGGCGGCCTTGTTCGTGCCGCCGTCGCTCTTGGCGGCGTAGGGCGCGAGCAGGTTCCACTTGGCCGAGCCCGACGAGAACGGGTTGGGCGTGACGACCTCGACGCCGGGCTTGAGCAGGTCGTCCCAGTCCTTGATGCCCTTGGGGTTGCCCTTGCGGACGACGATCGTCACGACCGAGCCGAAGGGGATTCCCTTGTGGGCGTTGGCGTTCCAGTTCGAGTCGACGAGCCCCGCGTCGACGAGGCGGGTCACGTCGGGCTCGACGGAGAAGTTGACGAAGTCGGCCTCGGCGCCCGCGGCGACCTTGCGGCTCTGGTCGCCCGAAGCCCCATAGCTCTGCTGGAACTGGACGCCTGCCCCGGCAGCGGTCTTCTGGAAGGCCGGGATGAGGACGTCGAAGGCGACCTTCGGGACGGAGTAGGCGTAGAGGTTGATGGTGCTCGTCGCGGCGCCGGCGGCCGTGGAGCCGGGCTGGGCCACGACGTCGCTGGCCCCGCCGGCGCACGCCGCCAGGCTGAGCGTCCCGGTGACGGCAAGGGTGGCGAGAAGTAAAGGTGAGCGTCGCATGGACGGGCTCCTGACACGTGAGGACGGACGGGCGCGCATCGAGCGACAGGCCCTGGAGAGCGGCTGCTTTCCTACTGGGAGGATAGGAGTGTTTCCTACTTCACATATAGGAGTTTGAGAAAATAGGACGACCTGTGTCAATCGGCCACGGATCTGTCTCAGACTCTGGTCCGGACCAGGGCCCACGCACCCGGTGGAAAGGGCGACGCGTCAGTGCCCGGGACCGGCGCACCGCAGCGTCAGGTCGAGCAGCGCCACGGCCCCGACCTTGTCGAGCGGCTCGTTCCCGTTGCCGCACTTCGGCGACTGGATGCAGGATGGGCAGCCGGACGTGCACTCGCACGAGGCGATCGCGTCGCGGGTCGCCTTGAGCCACGGGCGGATCCGGCGATAGCCGCGCTCGGCGAAGCCGGCCCCACCGGGGTGTCCGTCGTAGATGAGGATCGTCGGCAGGCCGGTGTCCGGGTGCAGCGCCGTGGACACGCCGCCGATGTCCCACCGGTCGGCGGTGGCGAAGAGAGGGAGCATCCCGATCGCCGCGTGCTCAGCCGCGTGAGCCGCACCGGGTATGCCGTCCTCGGCCACGCCGGCGCCCGCGAGGTCCTCGACGGGCATCGTCCACCACACCGCCTTCGTCGCGAGCGTGCGGGGCGGCAGGTCGAGGGGGTGCTCGCCGAGCACCTCGCCACCGGGGAGGCGGCGCAGGAACGAGGTCACCTGGTGGCGCACCGTCACGTGTCCGAAGGAGCAGCGCAGCGGACCCCAGTCCTCGTGYTCGATCTCGTGGACGATCTGGAAGTCGCTCACCGACTGCGCCTGCGTCGTCCAGCCCGGGTCGCCGCGCACCGCGAAGGCCGCGTGGTCGTCGAGGTCGAGCTCGGTGATGACCCACGTCTGGCCCTGGTGCAGGTGCACGGCCCCGGTGTGCACCTGCGAGTGCGCGGCGGCGTCGTCGACGGTGCCGACGACGCGCCCGGTCCGGGTCTCGATGATGCGCACCGGCTCACCCGCGCCACGCAGGGACAGGTGGTCTGCCGGCCGGTCCTCACGCCCCCAGAACCAGCCACGCGGCCGCTTCTTGAGGATGCCGCGGGCCACGAGCGCGTCGAGCAGCACCCGCGTCTGCGGGCCGAAGACGTCGAGGTCCGCCTCGGTGACCGGCAGCTCGGCGGCCGCCGCCGCGAGGTGCGGCGCGAGCACGTGCGGGTTGTCGGGGTCGACGACGGTCGCCTCGATGCCCCGCCCGAAGATCGCCTCGGGGTGGTGCACGACGAACGTGTCGAGCGGGTCGTCGGCGGCGACGAGCACGGCGAGCGAGCGTGCGCCGGACCGGCCGGCCCGGCCCGCCTGCTGCCAGAGCGACGACAACGTCCCCGGCCAGCCGGCGAGCAGGACGGCGTCGAGGCCGCTCACGTCGACCCCCAGCTCGAGTGCGTTGGTCGCGGCGAGCCCCAGCAGCTCCTTGGAGCGCAAGGAGCGCTCGAGCTCGCGACGCTCCTCGGGCAGGAAGCCGCCGCGGTAGGCGGCAACGCGCCCCTCGTCGGCGACCGAGACCCGCTCCTTCGCGATCCGTGCCACGACCTCCACGCCGGCACGCGACCGCGCGAAGGCGACGGTCTGCACGTGCTCGCGCACGCAGCCGGCGAGCAGCTCGCCCGTCTCGGTGATGGTGCTGACGCGCTGCGGCTGCCCGGTCTCGTCGACGAGGAGCGGCGGCTCCCACAGGGCGAACGTCATCGACGCGCGGGGCGACCCGTCACGCGTCACCGGGGTCACCGGCATACCGAGCAGGCGGGAGGCGTGCTCCTCGGGGTCGGCCACCGTGGCGGACGCGAAGACGAAGGTCGGCTCGGAGCGGTAGCGCGCGGCGACGCGCCGCAGCCGCCGCAGCACCGCCGCCATGTGTGCTCCGAAGACGCCCTTGTAGACGTGGCACTCGTCGACGACGACGTAGCGCAACGCGCGCAGGAACGAGCTCCAGCGCTCGTGCCCCGGCAGCAGCGAGTGGTGGAGCAGGTCCGGGTTGGTGAGCACGAGGTTGGCGTGGTCGCGGATCCACCGCCGCTCGTCGGTCGGGGTGTCGCCGTCGTACGTCGCGGGCCGCACCGCCGGCAGTGCGAGCCGGTCGATGCGGCTCAGCTGGTCCGCGGCGAGCGCCTTGGTGGGGGAGAGGTAGAGCGCCGTCGCGCCGCGACCGTTGGGCGCGCTCGCTCCTGCGACGAGGTCGCTGAGGATCGGGAGGTGGTAGCCGAGGCTCTTGCCCGACGCCGTGCCCGTGCTGACGACGACATGGCGACCGGAGTGGGCGGCCCGCGCGACCTCGACCTGGTGCGACCACGGCGCCTCGATGCCCGAGGCGAGCAGGGCACCGAGGAGTGTCGGGTCGACCCACTCCGGCCACTCGCCGTGGATGGCGCGCCGAGCCGGCACCTCGTGGACGTGCACGAGCCGTTCGGGGTGGTCACCGACGAGCGTGCGCAGGAGGTCCTCCGGCACGGGCCCCGTAGGCGCTGGCTCCCCGTTCATGTGGAGTAACCGTATGCCGTAGGGGTACGGTAACCGTCGTGCGGGGCAGGTTGCTGCGCAGTTCGTCACGCAGGCTCTGCACGCGTGGGCACAGGAGGAAACACAGGTGGATCTCTCGATCACCCGAGCCGACCACGGCGATCGGACCGTGGTGCACCTCGGCGGTGAGATCGACGTCTACACCGCGCCGCTCGTGCGCGAGAAGCTCGACGAGCAGATCCAGGGTGGCCGCACGCAGCTCGTCGTCGACCTGTCGGACGTGACATTCCTCGACTCGACGGGCCTCGGTGTCCTCGTCGGGCGGCTCAAGCTCACACGCACGCGCGGCGGCTCGATGCGGCTCGTCGGGACGGACGACCGCGTGCTCAAGGTCTTTGCCATCACCGGTCTCGACAAGGTCTTCGAGATCCACCCGACCCTCGACGCGGCGCTCGCTGCGAGCGACGGTGGGGTGCGCGCGACGGGCGAGGGGTCCTGAACGACACGCCGGTCGTCGACGAGGCGCTGGTCGCGCTGCTCCGCGCGGACCTGGCGGCCGCCCGTTTCACGGTCGACGGCGTCGCCGAGCGACTCGGCCCCGTCGCGTCCGCGGCGCTGCACCGCGAGCAGCCGCTGCCCGCGCTCCTCGCGACCGAACATCCGGAGTCGTCCGACTCGTCCGAGTCGTCCGAGTCGTCTGAGTCGTCTGTGTCGACGTATTCCGAGGACGCGTGCGGCATCCTCGTGCGCCTCTTCACGCTCGGTCGCCCGGTCCGCGAGTCGGCCCTGGCTGCCGCCCTCCCGTCGCTCGGCGTCGACGGGGCGGCCCGCCTCCGCCTCGTGCGCCGCGAGGGAGGCCGAGCGGGTTTCGGCACCGAGCGCGGGGCCGCCTCCGACCGCGCCGTCCTGGCGACGTGCGACCTGCGCCCCTACGGCGACGACACCCACGACTGGTGGGTGGCCTCCGACCTCTCCGAGCTCGTGGTCGGGGGCCCCTTGCGGGTCGACCACGTGCTCGGCATCGGGGGTGCCTCGACCACCCTCGCGTCGTGGACCGTCCGTCGACCCGTGGGGCGGGCGCTCGACCTCGGCACGGGGTGCGGCGTGCAGGCCCTGCACCTCACCGGACACGCTCGCTCGATCGTGGCCACCGACATCTCCGAGCGAGCGCTGGCGTATGCCGCGTTCAACCTCGCGCTCGCCGCGTCAGCAGGTGCGGGCGCCGTCCCCGAGGTCGACCTGGTCGCGGGGGACCTGCTCGACCCCGTTGCAGGACAGGCGTTCTCCCTCGTCGTCAGCAACCCGCCCTTCGTCATCACGCCGCGCGACGAAAGCCTCCCGCTCTACGAGTACCGCGACGGTGGCCGTGCCGGCGACGCCCTCGTCCGGTCGCTCGTCCGCCAGGTCGGCACGGTGCTGGAGCCCGGTGGCCTGGCGCAGTTCCTCGGCAACTGGGAGGTCCCGGCCGGTCGCACGTGGCGCGACGTGTGGACCGAGTGGCTCGACGAGCAGGCCCGCGACGGCGTCGCCCTCGACGCGTGGGTCGTCCAGCGCGACTCGCAGGACCCGGCCGAGTACGCCGAGCTGTGGGCGCGCGACGGCGGTGCGCAGCCCGGCAGTGAGGCCCACTCGCAGCTGTATGCCGCGTGGTTGCGCGACTTCGCCGCACGCGACGTGGCGAGGATCGGGTTCGGCGTCGTCACCCTGCAGCGGCCGGCCGTCGACCGGTCGACCTGGCGCTCCCTCGACGAGGCCCACGGTCCGGTCGCGGCACCCATGGGCCCGACTGTCGATGCCGGCCTGCGCGCCCGCACCTGGCTCGCCGCGCACTCCGACGACGACCTCCTCGACATCGCGTGGTCGTGTGCGCCCGACGTCACGGAGGAGCGGCACGGCACGCCCGGCGCCGAGGACCCGACCGTCATCCTCGTGCGTCAGGGCGGCGGGCTGGGACGCGTCGTGCGCGCCGGGACGCTGCTGGCGGCATACCTCGGCGTGGCCGACGGGGAGCTGACCGCGCGGGCGGCGCTCGACGCCATCGCCGCAGTACTCGGGCTCGACGCCGCGGACGTGCGCTCCGAGCTCGTCCCACAGGTGCGTGACCTCGTCGCCGACGGCCTGCTCACCTGAGCCCCCACCCCTCCCCGATCGAAGAGCAACCCGTCCGCGGGTCTTTCATCTGGGGTTTTCCGTCAAAAGAGTTGTGAGTGAGTGCTCACTCATTCATGATGGTCTGGTGTCGACACGAGTTGAGAGGGCCGCGCGGGCGGCTCCGCGCAGAGCGGCCCCGATGGACCCCGAGGACCGGCGTGACGCCCTGATCGAGGTCT
>NZ_JBFULD010000080.1:0-13592 GCF_056400505.1 Terrabacter sp. P5_B1 | reverse complement strand
GCCGTCCGCGTCGGTGAGCCACGGGCCCGCCCCGCTCGCCATGAAGCGCGGCGTGCCGCCGACGGCACGGAAGGCGCGCACCGGTGAGTTGACCCCACCGGGGATCACCTCGCTCGCACGCGCGAGGAGCGCTGCGGACGCGGGGGCGTCGGAGGCGGTCTGGACAGGGACGGGCTGCGAGCTCATGACCACAGTCTCTCAACCGCTGCTCGGGGCGCCTCCCGCCGGGTCGTCAGCGGTCGGTGCTCCCGTTGGGGTCGAGGTGGTCCCGCACGATCGCCATGGCATCGCCGATCGCCGTGAACTGTGCCGGGGTCATGATGTCGACGAGGTTGTCGCGCACGCTCTGCACGTGGACCCGGGCGATGTCCCGGACTGCGGCCAGGCCGCCACGCGTGAGGACGAGCTCGACCCCGCGCTTGTCGTCCGAGCACTGCTCGCGCGTGACCCAGCCTCGGTCCTCGAGGCGCTTGGCGGTGTGCGTCAGACGACTGCGCGACTGGACGACCATGGAGGCGAGCTCGGACATCCGCAACCGGTGGTGGGGACTCTCGGAGAGCATCGAGATGATCTCGTACTCGCTCAGCTGCAGGCCCGCGTCACCGAGCGCGTCGTCGAGCGCGCGCTCGAGCAGCCGCGTCCCACGCAGGACGGCGCGCCACGAGGTCTGCTCGGAGTGGCTCAGCCACCGCACGCCGTCGTCCCCTGCACCTGACATGTCGACCTCCTGTGACTCCACAGATGGTAGTGCTGTCACGCGGTCCACTCGGGCACGTCGAGAGCAAAGTAGGTGAGCACGATCCGGGCACCGGCCCGGCGGATCGACGTCAGCGACTCGATCGCCGCCGTTCGCAGGTCGATCCAGCCGTTCGCGGCCGCCGCCTGGATCATGGAGTACTCCCCTGACACCTGGTATGCCGCGACCGGCACCGACGAGCGCTCGGCAGCGGCCGCGACGACGTCGAGGTAGGACATCGCGGGCTTGACCATGACCATGTCAGCGCCCTCGGCGATGTCGAGGTCGATCTCGCGGAGCGACTCGACAATGTTGGCGGCGTCCTGCTGGTAGGTGCGGCGGTCGCCCTGCAGGCTCGACTGCACGGCGTCGCGGAAGGGGCCGTAGAACGCGGAGGCGTACTTGGCGGCATACGCGAGGATCACCGTGTCGGTGAGCCCCTCGGCGTCGAGCGCCTCGCGGATGACGGCGACCTGGCCGTCCATCATCCCGGAGGGGGCGACGACGTGGGCGCCGGCCCGCGCCTGGGCGACGGCCATCTCGGCGTAGAGGAGGTTGGTGGCGTCGTTGTCGACACGTCCGCGCTCGTCGATGACGCCGCAGTGACCGTGGTCGGTGAACTCGTCGAGGCACGTGTCGGCCATGACCACGAGGCCGTCACCGACGGCCGCGCGAACCGCGCGCAGCGCGACGTTGAGGATGCCGTCGGGATCGATCGCGCCCGAGCCCGTGGCGTCCTTGTGCTGGGGAACGCCGAAGAGCATGATCCCGCCCAACCCGGCCGCGACACAGCGGTGGGCCACCTCGACGACGCTCTCGAGGGTGTGGTGCTCGACGCCCGGCATGCTCGCGATCGGCCGCGGCTCGGTGAGGCCCTCGGCGACGAAGACGGGCAGCACGAGGTCGCGCGGGTGCAGCCGGGTCTCCGCCACCAGGGACCGCAGGACGGGGTTCTGGCGCAGGCGGCGAGGACGCTCGATCATCGGGGCGCCCCCTTCAGCGGGCGCGGCGCCGCGAGGCGGGACGCTTGTCGCTGGGACGTTGCACCGGCTGGCCCGCCTCCGCCGCGGCGACGGCGAGGCCGACGCCGTGACCTGCGAGTGCGTCGACGAGGCTGAGGGCCGAGGCCTCCGGCGCGAGGACGTCGACCCGGAGGCCGTGCTCCTGCGCCGTCTTGGCCGTGGCGGGTCCGATGCACGCGACGACCGTTGCGGCGTGGGGCTTTCCGGCGATGCCGACGAGGTTGCGCACCGTCGAGCTCGACGTGAAGAGCACCGCGTCGTAGTCACCGCCCTTGATGGCGTCGCGGATCGGCGCGGCCGGCGGGGCCGCGCGGACGGTGCGGTAGGCCGTGACGTCGTCGACCTCCCAGCCCATGTCGCGCAGACCGGCGACCAGGGTCTCGGTCGCGATGTCGGCGCGGGGCAGCAGGACCCGGTTGATCGGGTCGAGGGCCTCGTCGAACTCGGGCCACGACTCGAGCAGGCCGGCCGCCGACTGCTCGCCCGCGGGGACGAGGTCGGGGTTGATGCCCCACTCGCGGAGGGCAGCCGCGGTGACGCCACCGACGGCGGCGACCTTGAGGCCGGCGAAGGCGCGGGCGTCGAGGCCGAACTCCTCGAAGCGCTCCCGCACGGCGCGCACGGCGTTGACCGACGTGAAGCCGATCCACTCGTAGCGGCCGGTGACGAGGCCCTTGACGGCCTTCTCCATCTGCTGCGGCGTGCGCGGCGGCTCGACCGAGATGGTGGGCACGACGTCTGCGGTGGCGCCGTAGCCGGCGAGGCGCTCGACCATCGAGCCGGCCTGGGCCTGGGTGCGCGGCACGAGGACCTTCCAGCCGAAGAGCGGCTTGGACTCGAACCAGGCGAACTCGTCACGCAGGGCGACGTTGGGCGACACGACGGCGAGCGTGACCTCGAGCGGCTCCTTGCCGGCGAAGACGGCGTCGGCCTCGCCCAGGGTCGTGGCGACGGACGACTGGCGCACCGTGGTGCCGTGGGCCGTCAGCGCCACGAGCGAGTCCGCGGGCCGGCCGGCGGCGCGGAGTGCGGCGAGCGCGCCACGGATGCCCTCGGTGCCGCCGAGCAGCACGAGGGTGTCGGTGTCGGCCGCGTAGGCGGAGTAGTCGATGCCCGCTCGCTCGACGCCGAGGACGTGGACGGCCCCGGTGGACTTCGACGTCAGGGGGACACCGGCATACGTGGGCCCGGCGGTGAGGGCCGAGACTCCCGGCACGACGTCGTAGGTGATGCCGGCCTTGCGGCAGGCGCGCACCTCCTCGACGAGGCCGTTGAAGGTCGCGGGGTCGCCGTCCATGAGACGGACGACGAGACCCCCGGGGGCCACGGACTTCGCCGCCTTGACGACGAGCTTGGCGCGCACCGCGTGGGTGAGCTCCTGGCCCTGCTCGCCGTGCCCGGCGTCGATGATCTCGACGTCGGGCCGGGCGTGCTCGAGCACGATGTCGTCACGGGCGATGCGGTCGAGGACCACGACGTCAGCGGCCGCGAGCAGGTCGCGACCGCGCAGGGTCATCAGGCCGGGGTCGCCCGGGCCGGAACCGACGAAGGCGACCCGCGCCGGTGTCGTCGCGTGGGTGGGAGTCGGGTCCGTCTGCTCGGACGGCTGGCGGGAAGGAGTCACGAAACTTGCTCCGGTTGGTGTGGGGCGTGGTCTGGGGCAGGTCCAGCTGACGTGGAGGCGATCTGGATGTCGGCGGCGCCGTCCTCCAGCAGGATTCGGGCGAGACGCGAGCCGAGGACCTCCGGCTCGTCGTAGGGACCGACGAGCGAGCGGCGCAGCGTGGCGGTGCCGTCCTCCGTGCCGGCGAAGGCACGCAGCGAGAGCTCGAGGCCGTCGTCGCCCTCGACGACCTCGGCGAGCGCCCCGACGGGCGCGGTGCACCCGGCCTCGAGCGCGGCGAGCAGGGAGCGCTCTGCGACGACGCAGGCGCGCGTGTCGGGGTCGTCCAGCACCGAGACCGCGGCGACGACGTCGTCGCGGTCGGACCGGCACTCGACGGCGAGGGCGCCCTGCCCAGGCGCGGGGAGCACCTGGATGGGGTCGATCACCTCGGTGGCCTCGTCGAGACGTCCGAGGCGAGCGAGACCTGCACGGGCCAGCACGACGGCGTCAAGCGCACCAGAGGAGACGAATCCGATTCTCGTGTCGACGTTTCCGCGGATCGGACGGATCTGGATGCCGAGCCCGAGGGCTGCGAGCTGGGCCGTGCGACGGGGCGATCCCGTGCCGACGACAGAACCCGCGGGCAGCTCGCCGAGCGTGAGGCCGTCGCGGGCCACGAGCACGTCGCGGCTGTCCTCGCGCACCGGGACGGCAGCGACGACGAGCCCCGGCTCGGGCGTCGTCGGCAGGTCCTTGAGCGAGTGCACGGCGACGTCGATGCGACCCTCGAGAAGGGCACGGCGGATGGCTGCGGCGAAGACGCCGGTGCCACCGATGGCGGTGAGCAGCTCACCGGACACGTCTCCCTCGGTCGTGATCTCGACGAGCTCGACCTCGTGGCCGGCCTCGCGCAGGCGGTCGGCCACCCAGCGGGACTGGGTGGTGGCGAGGGCCGAGCGGCGGGTGCCGAGGCGCAGGGCGCTCATGGCTGGGCCCGCTTGGGGGGCGTGGACACGTTGGCGACGTCCTTGGGCTCGAGGTCGAAGAGCTCACGCAGGGCCGCGGCGTAGTCGTCGCCGCTGCCCTCCATGGCGAACTCCTTGACCCGCATGGTGGGCGTGTGGAGCAGCTTCTCCACGATGCGGTGCACGGCGAGGCCGACCTCGGACCTCGTCGCCTCGTCGAGCCCGGGGAGCCGCTGGTCGAGCCGGTCCATCTCGGTCGCGACGAGGGCGGCGGCCCGCTCGCGCAGCGCGGCCACGGTCGGGGCCACGGCCTTCTCCATGCGCCGCGTCAGGTAGTCGGCCACCTCGCCCGTGACGAGCTCACGGACCCGCACGACCTGGGTCGTGTCCGCACGGCCCTCGAGGAGGAGCCCGAGGGCCTGGAGGTCCACGAGGGTGACACCCGGCACGACGTCCGGCCACGAGTCCACGGGCTCGACGTCGCGCGGGAGCGCGAGGTCGACGACGACCTGCGGACACCCCCCGCGACGGGTTGCACTCTCGGCGAGCAGGTCGGCGGTGATGACGTGTCCTACCGCCCCGGTGCAGGTGATCACGAGATCGCTCGCAGCGAGCACGTCGGTCAGCTCGGACCACGACCGGGCCACTCCGGAGGTCGCGGTGGCGAGGCGCTCGGCGCGCTCGGGGGTGCGGTTGACGATGGTGAGCGACTCGACGCCGTGGCGGCGGGCGGTCGCGGCGGCCAAGCCACTCATCCCCCCGGCTCCGACCACCGCGGTCGAGACGCCATCGAGCGGTCCCAGGACGGAGGCCGCCTCCTCGAGGGCGATCTGCACGAGCGAGACGCTGTGCTGGTCGATGTCGGTCTCGGCGTGGGCACGCTTGCCGACCCGGAGTGCAGCCTGGAAGAGCGCGTTGAGCGACTCCCCCACCTGCCCGCGGCCCTGGGCCCCGGCGAGCGCGTCGCGCATCTGCCCGAGGATCTGGGCCTCACCGACGGCCATCGAGTCGAGCCCGCAGGCCACGGTGAAGGCGTGGGCGACGGCCGCGTCGTCGTAGCGGACGTAGAGGTGGTCGGCGAGAGCCTCGGCACGGGCGGCCAGCGCATCCGCCGGCGCCCCGGGCGTCAGATCGGGGACCGGACGGGTCCGCTGCGGCTCCTCGATGCCGGCCGCGATCGCGAGCGCCTCGCCGATGGCGGCGACGGCGGGGTGGAAGGCGGGCACCGAGGCGTACACCTCGAGGCGGTTGCACGTCGAGAGCACGACGGTCTCGGTGGCCGTGGCCGATCCGAGGACCGAGGCCGCGATGGCCGCAGCTCGGTCGGGACGCTCGGAGAGCGCCTCGAGCACCGACAGCGGTGCCGTGTGGTGAGACAGCCCGATGACGAGCAGGTTCACTGGGCCACCGCCGCCGACTGGAGGTCGCCCGAGGCGAGGGACTTGCGCTGGGCGTGGAAGGCGAGGATCTGCAGCTCCGTCGAGAGGTCGACACGGCGTACGTCCACCCCGCTCGGCACGGACAGCACGGCCGGGGCGAAGTTGAGGATCGAGCTGATGCCGGCGCCGACGAGGGCGTCGCACACGGCCTGGGCGGCGGGAGCGGGCGTCGCGATGACGCCGATGGCGATCGGGTCCACGGCGTGGTGCGCGGTGAGCTCGGCGAGCGGGCGGATCGGCACCCCGACGATGCGCTCGTCGGCGAGCGCGGGGTCGTCGTCGTACAGCCCGACGATCCGGAAGCCCTTCGTGACGAAACCGGAGTAGGAGGCGAGCGCGTGTCCGAGGTTGCCCATGCCGACGATGGCCACGGGCCAGTCCTCGGTCAGGCCGAGGGCGCGTGAGATCTCGAGCGCGAGCGTCTCGACGTCGTAGCCCACGCCGCGTACGCCGTAGGAGCCGAGGTGGCTGAGGTCCTTGCGCAGCTGCGCGGAGCGCACTCCCACTTCGGCCGCGAGCTCCTCGGACGAGACCGAGAGGACGCCGTCCTCAGCGAGGCGGGAGAGCGTTCGGAGGTACTCGGGAAGCCGCGCGACGGTTGCGTCGGGGATCTCTCGACGCAGTGCTGGGTCGGCGGTCACTCTTGCTCACCGGCTCCTCTCGAACGAGGCGTTGTCCCGAACGCGGAGCACGTGGGGACCCGTTCAGGCTAGACGTTTGTGAACCCATGCACAAAGTTGACTTCGGCGGCCTACCACGGCATGGGACGCGCCGATGAGGCAGGTCACTGCAAGGCGGCGCGCAGGCGCGTCTCGTCGACCCGCCAGAAGTCGTGTCGGCGCCCGTCGACGAACGTCACGGGGATCTGCTCGGCATAGCGCCGCAGCAGCTCGGGGTCGTCCTCGACGGACTGCTCCTGCCAGGTCACGCCCAGCTCGCCGGCCACACGCTCGACGACGGTGCGTGCCTCGTCGCACAGGTGGCAGCCGGGACGTCCGAGCAGGACGATGCGAGGTGCCGGGGGCGTCAGGGAAGCCCCGGCGGGTTGGTCGCTCGACATGGCACCACTGTAGGCACGCCGACTTCGACCGGTGCGTTTCGTGCACGACGGGACGCCGCTTGGGGGGTCCCGTCCGGGGGCATAGTGAGACAGACTGTGCACGATGCACGCGAACAGGACACCAGGGCGTCGGCGCCCACCTGTCACCGCGTCGGGGACGACCCCGGCGCGAGTGCCGCTGACGCCTGTCCGCAGGGCCGCGCCGACGCTCGCGACCGCCATCCCCGCGCTCGAGATCCCCGCACTCGGACAGCTGCCGGTCCTGCCCACCTGGCGGTCGGCCTTCGACGCCGTCTGGGCGGTCCTGGCCAACGAGGGCGCCGACCGCGCCGAGCTCACCCGCCCCGCATCGGGGCCGCTCGGGTCCCGCGCCCCTCACCGCCACGTCGAGCGCGACGCGGACGAGCAGGCCCGCATCGCCGCCCTCGTGGAGCTGGCGCAGGGCGGGGACCGGGAGGCGTTCGCGCTGCTCTACGACGTCTATGTCGACACCGTCTTCCGCTACGTCCTCGTCCGCGTCGCCAACCGCGCGCTCGCCGAGGACCTCACGTCCGAGACCTTCCTGCGGGCAATGCGCCGCATCGACTCGTTCACGTGGCAGGGCAAGGACATCGCGGCCTGGTTCGTCACCATCGCGCGCAACCTCATCGCCGACCACGTGAAGTCGGCGAAGTTCCGCTTCGAGGTCGCGACCGCGGACATGCGGGACGCCGACGAGCGGGTCGACTCCCCCGACACCGAGGTGCTGACGCGGCTGCGTGACGAGCGGCTCGTCTCTGCGATCCGGGATCTCRGCCCCGACCAGGCCGAGTGCGTCACCCTCCGCYTCCTGCAGGGGCTCAGCCTCGCCGACACGGCGAAGGTGCTCGGCAAGTCCGAGGGAGCCGTCAAGCAGCTGCAGCTGCGGGCGACGCGCGCCCTGCGCAAAGCGCTGGACGGGGTCGAGCTGTGRCGTGCGTAACCCGACCGGCACCCCCGTCGTTCTCACGGTGCAGGGGCGGCGCGTGTGTGCCCGACCCGACGCTCGGCCCGCACGCCCCACCCCTCGCCGTATGCCGCTTCGCATGCCGTGCCGCGACGCGCCCGCACAGGCCGTCGCGTCGGGAGGGGAGACCATTCCCGCCCTGACGGGGACGATGCGCCAGCAGCATCCACGACTGACCACCACCAAGCCGGGCACGACGACAGACACGAGACACGCGAGAGCAGCGAGAGGCGAAGGAGGGGACATGGACCTGGGGCCGAAAGCCGACGGCGAGCTCCTCCAACTCGCGCTCGACGGCGAGCCGGTGTCCGAGCCCGGCATCCTCGAGCTCGTCGCGGTGGTCCACGCCGTCCAGTCGGTCGAGCAGGCGGGCCTCGCCCCGCGCGCCGAGTTCGTCTCCGATCTGCGGGCCCGACTGCTCGTCGACGACGCGGCCGAAGCCGCGCCCGTGGTCCCGGCCCTTCCCGCCGAGGGCGGCAGGCCGGGAACCGGTGGCACCGTGTCGGTGCTGCGGGTGGCGGCCAGACCCCTGAAGATGATCGCGGCCGCTGCCGCCAGCATCCTCGTCATCGGTGGGGCACTCGGGTTCGCATCCCGCTCGGCGGTGCCCGGCGACGCGCTCTACGGCGTCAAGCAGCTGCTCGACCGCGTCGCGGTCCAGCTCGCGGGCTCGCGCTACGACCAGGGCCTGACCTACCTCGCCCAGGCACAGGAGCACATCGCCGAGGCGCGCGACCTCATCGACGGCGGCCACCCCTCGACGCACGACCTCGACACGGCCTATGACGCCGCGACCGACGCCACGAGCCGCGCCCAGACGATCCTCCTGGAGGTCTACCGGACGGAGCAGCGCACGGAGGCCCTGACGGAGCTGTCGGACTTCTACGCGCGGGCCATCCCGCAGGTCGACGCGATGCGGCCGCGCGTGCCGGCGGCGTCGCTGCCGGCATGGCAGCGCCTGCGCGACCTGCTCGGCGCCGGAGACGTCGCGACGCTGCGGGAGCTCGCGACCTGTGCCGCGTGTGGCGAGCGCGCCACCTCGGCCAGGCAGACGCTCACGGCTCTGACCGGAACGGGCCCGCCCGGCAGCCCGGGCAGCGGCACATCCGCCCCGGCCGCCCTGCCGTCCAAGGCCGGCGGCGTCACGCCCACGCGACCCACGCAGTCGGCTCCACCGCTGCCGGGCGCACCAGCACCGGCCGTCACCGGCCTGCCGCTGCCCGGCGGCGGCACCGTCAACCTCCCGGGCGTCGGCGTGGGCAGCTCGTCGGTCGGTGTCGGCGGCGGCGGGGTCACCCTGCCCGGCGCGACGGTGAGCCTTCCGCACGTCGGTGTCACGTCCTCGACCATCGGGATCGGCGGCGGTGGGGTCACGCTCCCCGGCGCGACGATCCCGCTGCCGTCGGTCACGCTCGGCGTCCCCCTGTTGCCGACCAAGGTGCTGCCCACCACGATCCCGCCGACCACGATCCTGCCGACCCCGGGCCTGCCCTGACCCCGGGCGTGCCTGACGCCTGGCCTGCCCTGGCCCAGGGATCGAGCCCAGGGATCGCTGCTGCGTCGCGCCGCCTCGGCGGAGGTCTCAGAGGAAGACGGACTTGCGCTGCATCAGCAAGCTGTAGAGCGTCTGCTGGATCGTCTCGCGCACCTGGTCGGTGAGGTCGAAGACGAGCATCGGGTCATCGGCAGCCTCGGGCCCGAAGCTCGTGGTCTCGATCGGCGGCCCGAACTCGATGAGCCACTTGCTCGGCAGCGGCACCATCCCGAGGGGCCCGAGCAGCGGGAACGTCGGGGTGATCGGGGCATAGGGCAGCCCGAGCAGCCGCGCGACCGCCGGCATGTTGCCCAGGATCGGGTAGATCTCCTCGGCCCCGACGATCGACACCGGCACGATGGGCACGCCGGCGCGCAGGGCCGCCGAGACGAACCCCCCGCGGCCGAAGCGCTGCAGCTTGTAGCGCTCGCTGAACGGTTTGCCGACGCCCTTGAACCCCTCGGGCCAGACCCCGACGAGCGCGCCGCTGCTGAGCAGCCGCTCCGCGTCCGAGTTGGCCGCCAGGGTGGTGCCGGATCGGCGGGCCATGGTCCCGATGAAGGGCATCTGGAAGACGAGGTCGGCTCCGAGCATCCGCAGGTGCCGGTGGCGCGGGTGCTCGTCGTAGACGGCGACCTGCGTCATGAGCGAGTCCATCGCGATCGTGCCGGAGTGGTTGCCCACGACGAGGGCGCCGCCGACGTCGGGGATGTTCTCGATGCCGCGCACCTCGACCCGGAACCACTTCTGGTAGAGCGGGCGCAGCAGCGGCAGGTGCACGCTGACGGTGTAGTCCTCGTCGAACCCGAACTCGTCGACGACGTAGTCGCCGGTCAGGCGGCGACGCACGTAGGCGAGCGTCTCGGCGACCTGCCGCTCGGCCTCTTCCGCGGGCACACCCGCCGAGGTGGCGGCGGCGCGCAGCACGTTGACGGCGAGCTCCACGAGCTCGGTCGGGCCGGGTCGGGACTCCGAGGAGAGCTCGGCGCCCTCGAGCACCGCACCGACGAGCTTCTCGGCGCGCGACTGCAGGCCCGAGGTCAGCGCGTGCTCCCAGCCGCCCTCCGCCGGCGATGGCGTATGCCGTGGAGCCGCGGCAGCGCCGGGCCCCTCGTCGTGCGAGGTGCCTGCGTCGACCGACGGGACGGCGCGCAGACGGGTTGGCTTGCCGGTGGTGGCCCGGCGCGTCGAACGCACCGAGGCGCGGCTGGGCCGGGTCCGCGCCGGAGTCGGCTCAGCCGGCAGGGCGTCGCCGGGCTCGTCGGGCTCGTCGGACTCGGGCTGCTCCGCCACCTCGACGGCCTCGCGCTCGCGGCCCGTGGTCCCGGTCGTCACCCCCTCGGGCATCGCCTCCGCGGCCTTGGGCGTCATCGCCGCCGACGTCTCGGGCTCGGTCGGGCCCTCCGTCACGGCTGCCACGATGACCTCGTCCGCCGTGTCGTCCGAGTCCGCGGCCAGCCGCCGGGCCGGGCTGAGCTCGACCGGGGCGGTCGGGATGAGGGGCGTGCCGCTTCGCCGGCGGCGCTCGCCTGAGGCCCGTGCGGCACCGGCCGCGAACGCGCCGCGGGCCGGTCGAGCCTTGGGTGCACTCGGCTTCGGTGCCCTCGGCTTCGGCGCGGCCTTCTCGGCCGCGGCCTGCGTCGACCCGGCCTTCTTCGCCCTGGCCTTCTTCGTCGAGGGCTTCTTCGCCGCACTCGTCTTCTTGGCGGTCTTCTTGGGGGCGCTCTTGTTGGCGGTCTCCGGGGGCGCAGCCTGCTCCGTCGCACCCTGCCCCGCCGGAGCAGTCGAGGGCCTGGCCGGCTTCGAGGACGCGGCCTTGGCTGGGTCGGCGGCCTTGGCGGGGTCGGCGGTCACGGCTGGATCCTGTCGAAGACACGGGACAGTGCTGCGGCGGTGCCGCCTGCGGCGTCGCTGACGACGTAGCCGACGCCCTCCGCGCCTGGCACGGCGGGACGAAGGTGGCGGGCGTAGTCCTCGAACGCCTCGCGGGTCGTGAAGTGCGGCTCGAAGTCGAGCACCGAGCGCATCCGTGCGGTGTCGAGACCGCGGCCGAAGGCGAGGAAGGTCAGCTGGTCGGACGAGAAGTCGGCCAGGCCGCTGCGCCTGACGATGGTGCCGATGACGCCGGCCGCCGAGAGCGGGACGGGGACGACCGGTCGGCGTGCGATCGCCGTGCACTGCGTGACGGTGAGGAACCCGTCACCCGCGACGTTGACGATGCCGGCGGGCGGCCCGGTGGTCGCCAGGATCATGGCTGACGTCGCGTCGTCCTCGTGGATGAACTGGAACCGCGCGTCGTACCCCAGCGGGATCGGGACGACCGGCAGCGAGAAGTAGTCGGTGATGGCCGTCTGGATGCTCGGGCCGACGACGTTGGCCAGCCGCAGCATGGTGATCTCCACGTCGGGCCGACGCCGGGAGAAACCACGGACGTACCCCTCGACCTCGACCGAGTCCTTGCCGAAACCGGTGCGTGGCAGGGTCTTGGGGTTCATGTCCTCGGTGAACATGGCGGGGTCGCGGGGCGAGGAGCCGTAGACCGCGGCGGACGACTTCACCACGAGTCGCTTCACCGACTCGGACTTCTGGCACGCAGCGAGCAGCTGCATCGTGCCGATGACGTTGATCTCCTTCTGCGTCACCCGGCCGCCGGTGTCCCTGGGAGTGGCGATGACGTTCATGTGCACGACCGTGTCGACCTCGGCCTGCGTCATGATCCGCCCGATCATCGGGTTGCGGATGTCGGCGCGGACGAACTCGGCCCGACCGATCGAGTGCTTCGGGGGAACGACGTCGACGCCCAGGATGCGCTCGATCGAGGGGTCCGTCGACAGCCGGCGGGCGTAGAGGCCGCCGAGGTAGCGCGACACCCCTGTGACGAGGACGACCTTGGCCATCGGCTCCTCCTGTCGACATGGGTGCGGACGCGTCGTGCGCGCCCAGCCCGGCGCGCGCTGCGGAGCAGCCCTCGCTCCCCCGCACTGGCAGCCTATCGAGGCGTGGCCGCCTTCGTGGCCGGGCCCGGCACGGATCCCGGGATGTGTCGAGCCTCTCAGCGGCGGACCCCCCGGCAGAGCCGCGCAGGGATCGTGTCCCAGCACGCGAACGACCCTCACCGGAGGTGAGGGTCGAAGGCGTGCGGGCGATGCCGCCGGTACCTGAGCTGGTCAGGTCACTTCTTGTTGCGACGCTGGTGACGCGTCTTGCGCAGCAGCTTGCGGTGCTTCTTCTTCGCCATCCGCTTGCGGCGCTTCTTGATGACAGAACCCATGGTTGTCCTTGTCGTGAGACGTGTCCTCGAACTGAGCTGGTGCCGACCTGCGTCGACACACCTCGAAGGAGGATAGGTCGAACTTCACGAGCCGAACAGGATTGACAGCGTAGCGCGTACGGGCCGCTACCCCAAAAGCGTGGGGACCATCCCGCCTCGTGCACACCCAAGGGGGCGGTCGGACCTGGTGGTCCCGGCCGCCCCCTCTGGTGCTTGGTGACCTGCAGTCACGCGGTGTCGATGTAGGACGTCTCCAGGTACTTGTGCACCGCATCCTCCGGAACCCGGAAGGAGCGGCCGACGCGTACGGCCGGAAGATCTCCGCCGTGGACGAGCCGGTAGACGGTCATCTTCGACACGCGCATGATCGAGGCGACCTCGGCGACGGTCAGAAACCGCACCTCGGCGAGCTGGCGCTCATTCGACATGTGTTACCCCGATCTTGAGTGGGTCCGCACCCGCGCGTCGACGGCTTCCCCTCCGGCGAAACTGCACGCAGGTGCAAGAGGCAACACTAGGGGCAGTTGTGACTGGAGGGGAAGCAATCGACAGAACGAATCCGTTGCGCGCAACTCGACACGCCGATCACACGCCTGTGGATCTTCGGGGTTGTCAGGCCTCGCTCAGGGGTCGAGCCGGTGCAGGTCGCGCGGAAACAGCGTCACCTCGCGGACGTTCTCGGCTCCGGTCAGGCGAGCGACCCACCTCTCCAGGCCGATGGCGAAGCCGCCGTGCGGAGGCATGCCGTGAGCGAAGGCGGCGAGGTAGCCGGCAAGGAGGGCGGGGTCGGTGCCGGTCCGCTGCATCGCTGCGGCGTAGTCGGACGGCYGGTGCAGGCGCTGCCCGCCGGTCGTCAGCTCGAGACCCCGGAAGAGCAGGTCGAAGCTGGCGGAATACCTCCCGACCTCGCGGCGCGGGTCGTCCGGGGGGCACTCGGGGGGCGGAGCCCCCTGAGGGTGGGGCGGGTCGTTCGG
>NZ_JBFULD010000079.1:0-13594 GCF_056400505.1 Terrabacter sp. P5_B1 | reverse complement strand
GGTGCAACTCTTGCGCCCGACAGGCGGCGGAGTGAGGCAGGTCGGCGACCGGCTCGAAACGAGCGGATGGGGAGCCGCGGTGCACGGGAGGCGGCGGCTCCCCTCGCGCCGCGCAGCGAGGACGACTCACTTCCCGAAGTCACCGGAGGGAGCGCCAGACCGACTCCACCTCGCTGGGGCCCGGCGACCATGCGGCGATCCACGGTCCGGTGCCCTCGCTCGGGTCGAACACGCCCTCCTCGAGCCAGGTGTAGTCGCCGGCCAGCACACTCCGCGCCAGCCGCGAGTCGGTGGCATCGGTGTTGGTCCAGAGGGCGGCGAACAGTGTCTGCACGCGCAGCCGGCTCTGGTCGCAGAACGCGTCGGCGAGCTGGTAGGCGTGGCGACCGCGCGCACCGTCGTCGACGCGCAGCATCTGAGCCCGGCTGCACGCGGCCGACATGGCGAACAGCTCGGCGCCGATGTCCACGACCCGGCCGAGGAACACCTGCCGGTACTCCAGCTTCGCCTGCCAGCGGGACATGCCGTAGAACGTGTGCCGCGCCAGCTTGCGACTGGACCGCTCCACGAACCGCAGGTGCTCGGCGAGAGGCCCGAACTCGGCGTACGACATCGGCGCGGAGCCGCGGCCGGCCACCAGATGCGGCAGCCATTTCGCGTAGAACCCACTGGCTCCCACCGCGGCCCGCGCCTTGTCCTGCAACGTCGCGTCCTTGTCCGCCAGCGCGCCGGCCGCCTTGAGGTGGGCGTCAACGGCCTCCCGGGCGATGAGCAGACGCATGATCTCGCTCGAGCCCTCGAAGATGCGGTTGATCCGCGAGTCGCGAAGGACCTGCTCGGCTGGCACGGCTCGCTCGCCGCGGTCGCGCAGGGACTCGGCGGTCTCATACCCCCGGCCGCCACGGATCTGCACGAGCTCGTCGGCGATCTTCCACGCCATCTCGCTGGCCCACAGCTTGGCGATTGCGGCCTCGATCCGGATGTCTTTGCTGCCGGCGTCGGCCAGCTGCGCCGACAGTTCCAGCACCGACTCCAGGCCGTACGTCGTGGCAGCGATGAAGGCGATCTTCTCGGCGACGGCCTCGTGCTCGCCGATCGGCCGGCCCCACTGCACCCGCTCGGAGGACCACTCGCGCGCGATCTTCAGCGCCCACTTGCCCGCCGCCGCGCACATCGCGGGAATGGCCAGCCGCCCGGCGTTGAGGGTGGTGAGCGCGATCTTGAGACCATCGCCCTCGTTGCCCAGCCGGTTCTCGGCGGGGACCCGCACCTGGTGGAACCGGGTGAGACCGTTCTCGATCCCCTTGAGTCCCATGAAGGAGTTGCGCCGCTCGATCGTGATGCCCGGGGAGCTGCCCTCGACGACGAACGCGGTGATACCTCCCTTCCCGCCGTCATGCGCGGGCACCCGCGCGATGACCACGAGCAGTTCGGCTACCACGCCGTTGGTGGTCCACAGCTTCACGCCGTCGAGCAGGTATGCCGCCCCGTCGGCTGTGGGGGCGCCTGTGGTTGCCAACCGGGCCGGGTCAGACCCCACGTCGGGCTCGGTGAGCAGGAAGGCAGAGATGGCACCCGCGGCGCAGCGGGGCAAGAACGCCTCCTTCTGCTCGGAGGTGCCGACGAGCTTGACCGGCTCCGGGACGCCGATCGACTGGTGGGCCGACAGCAGCGCGCCGATGCTCGGGTGGGCAGAGCTGGCAAGCATCAGCGCCTTGCCATAGGACGACGTCGTCAGACCGAGCCCGCCGTACTCGCGGGGAATCTTCATGCCGAAGGCGCCCACGTCGGCCAGGGCGTTGAGGTCCTCGTCAGGAATCTGGGCCTCGCGCTCGATGCGGGCGCCGTCGATGCGTTCGCAGACTTCTCGCATCCGGATCAGGAACTCGTCCCCGCGGGCGTCGTCGGCAGGGTCGGCCCGGGGATGGGGGTGGACAAGGTCGAGGTCGAAGCGGCCGAGGTAGAGGCCCCTGGCGAAGCTCGGCCGTTCCCACCCCTTCTCGCGCGCCGCCTCGACGACCGCCCGGGACTCCCGCTCGGTGGCGTCAACACGGCGGGTGCGATCGGCCTGCCCGGCGGGCGGAGTCTCCCTGACGTCACTGCTCATTGGCCACACCTCCTGTACCCAGTGTTACCTCTGGGTAGCCGAAGCGGAACCCCAACGGCTCTCCGGCCCAGGCCGCCTGCCACAGCAACACGGTCGCCGCCGCCGGGCCGCACGGGGTCACGGCGTGCCGCGTGTGTCGATGATGCGGGTGAGCCTTGAGCTGGAAACCGCCGCATGCACCGGGGAAGCGCTGCGCCCAGTCGAAAACGGACAGGACGGAAGGGGCCGAGCAGCACGACGGCTGTCGGCGGATGGCCGATCAGACCCGCAGACCGTCACGCCCTGGACTCTCGACCCAACCCAGCGGCACCACGGTCGCACCGAGCCACTCGATTTCGAAGCACTCGATGACGTCCACCGGAGACTCGCCCACACGCTGCCGGCGGCCTGCCAAGGACGAGCGCCGCAGGCGGCTACTAGACGATGCCTTAAGGACCGGCGTCTGGCCAGACTCGGTCCAGGTGATCGGCGGGCAGCTCTCCATGCGGCTGCCCACCGGCTGATCTGGTGTGGCTCACTATCGGTCTGCGGCCCGCCGGTCACCGTGACGAGGCGTGGCTCAAGAAGGGACTGCCCTGCTCGTAGTAGCAATGCCCACCTCGCCGTCCACACCGGAACGAGCACAGGCGGGAGCAGCATATGGAGCACGTCGTTATCGGGGTTGATCCCCACAATCTGTCGGCCACCATCGAGGTCGTCGACGCGAACGAACACTTCCTCGGATCGGGCCGGTTCACCACGGACCGGGCTGGCTATGCAGCGGTGCCGGACCTACGCCAAGGCGTGGCCTGAGCGGGTGTGGGCGGTCGAGGGCAGCAACGGCGCCGACCGGCCCCTCGCGCAGCGCCTCCTCGAGGACGGCGAACAGGTCGTCGACGTGCCGGCGAAGCTCGCCGCTCGGGTCAGGCTGTTCGACACCGGCCACAACCGCAAGACCGATGCCCACGACGCGCACTCGATCGCGAAGGTCGCCGTGCGCACCCAAGGGTTGCGGGTGCTGCGCCCCGACGGTGAGCTCGAGGCGTTGCGGATGCTTGGTCGACCGGCGTGAATCGCTCAGTCGGCGGCGGGTGCAAACCGTCGACCGGCTCCAGGCGCTGCTGGCGGAACTGCTTCCGGGACAAGCGAAGAAGGACATCACTGCCGGCCAGGCCAAGCGGATGCTCGCGTCAGTCGCCCGCGCGACATCGCGGGCAAGATCCGGCGCCGGATCGCGGCCGAGGAGCTCGCGGAGCTGGTCGCCGTCGAGGCCAAGATGAAGAAGGCCAACGTCGAGCTCAAGACGATCGTCCTTGCCCGCGGCTCGCACCTGATGGACCTCCACGGCGTGGGCCCGGTCGTCGCGGCGCGGGTGTTGGCTGACGTCGGGGACGTGTCCCGGTTCGCTGACCGCAACAGGTTCGCCTCCTGGACCGGCACGGCGCCCTTGGACGCGTCTTCAGGGGAGCATTCTCGGCACCGGCTTTCCCGGGCTGGGGACCGGCGGATGAACCACATGATCCACATCGCTGCGATCTCCCAGATCCGCCTGGACACCGACGGGCGGGCCTACTGCCGGCGTAAGCGCGCTGAGGGGAGGCGGCCTCTGGAGGCGATTCGCTGTTTGAAGCGCAGGATCTCTGACGCCATCTATCGCCAACTTCTCGCCGACGCCGCAGCCACCGACGCCGAGGTGGTCGAAGGAGTAGACGCGGGTCCGGGAGGGCACTACGGGGCGTCTCAGTTATCCAGCGCGGCCGGCTCTAACCCGCTCACCAGCGCTTCGGATCAGCCACTTCCCGGACCCGCATCAACGACGCTACGCCGCACTGCCACCGCGCGAAAGACCCAACTCGAAGCCACAGGCTGACAACAGAAGGGAGCCGGTAAGACGCTCCAATTCGCGCCGGTCGCGCTTCCGGACGCGACGGACGGCGATGGGGGAACGGGCAGCCCATAGCGGTCGAGCCGGCGACGCCTAGATTGAGACCGGCGGCACGGCCTCACAGTTCGAGAAGCATTCCGCGGCTGCGCGCTCTTCGCGTCCGAGGACCTGGACCAGGTGACGGACTTCGCTTTGGTCCAGCGAGAAGACACCATGGAGCTGGCGCGGCGCTCGCGTCGCCGGTTTCTGTTGTCGGCATCCAGGCGTGTGCAGCGCGGCGGTAGCCTCCAAAGATCCGGGTCGCCGCCGGCTCGCCCGACGAGGACTACGTGCTCGGCAAGGRCGGCGTGCAGGAGGGTGAGCATGACTGACTGGGAATCGCTGAGGGCTCACGTCGCGGCGAGTTACCACGTCGCCGTTGACGAGCGGGAGCAGTTCCAGAACCCTGAATGGGACGGTCTGTCGGTGTGGGTCGCGGCGTCTC
The DNA here is from genome assembly GCF_056400505.1 of Terrabacter sp. P5_B1. Lineage (NCBI taxonomy): Bacteria > Bacillati > Actinomycetota > Actinomycetes > Micrococcales > Intrasporangiaceae > Terrabacter > Terrabacter sp. P5_B1. The sequence continues at coordinate 9,139 of NZ_JBFULD010000079.1, read as the reverse complement.
GCGGTGAGCGCCTCGTCGCCCTCCTGCGACGCAAGGACTACAGCGACGACTGGTATCTGCAGGTGTCCGGGCTGATTGCGGCGACCCCCTCTCTGGATCCGGTAAGCCTCCTGGAGTGGAATGGCAGGAGCGCTGCCGGGGCGCTCATGATGGGTGAAGGCGGGCTCTTCTACAGGCGCGTGTATCCGCTGGAATGGCTGGACTTGCCGAGGATCGACACCGCCCTCGACGATGTCGCGGGTACCAGCGCCAGCCTCGAGGCGATCCTCGTTGAGCACGGCCGCATCTGAGGTGGGACGACTCGATGCAAACCGCGAAGGTGGCCTAACGCCGCGACGCGCCTCCGGTGGTCGTTGCATGAACCTCCAGCCGCTGGGTAGCCGGGATGCATGAGAGCAGCAGTGGCGGCCACCGGTTCATGGACTGACCCGGACGGCATCCGCGCCCCGGCGGGGGAAGTGCATGCCTGGCGCCCCGGCATGAACGAGACGGTGTGCGGTCTGTCGATGCACCGCTCGCGCCTGCTGCGCTTCTCCCACATCGACTGGCGGGAGGCGCAGCCCGCCACTGGGGGCGCCGCTGACGAGGTCACCGACGTGTGCCCCCGCTGCGCCGCCGGCATGGGGAAACGGCGTGACGAGCGTCGTTGGACCCGCACGAATCCACGGCCCTGACCGCCGAATCGCCCACCCCGAGGAGGACCCATCAGTGCCGGCGTGGTCGACGGGCGGCGCTTAGACGCATGTGGAAGTCCGCGTTGCGTTGAGCTGCGGGCCCCTAGTTCTTCGGCGCTCAGTGTCCGAGCGCGACTGCGCTGCCGAGGGGGATGAGGACGATTCCGCTGATGCTGCCGAGTGCTTTCTGGGCGCCGGGTCGGGTGATGAATGTGCGGCCGCGCGCTATGAGCAGAACGAAGATCACATACCAGGATGCGGTGACAGTCCACCAGAGCAGACCGAGGTCGGCGGTTGGGCAGGAAGCCGCCTCAGCGGACTTCGGGCGTTGCGGCTTCAGCGGGGACTTGATCCTCCCCGACCGTTGGTTGGGTCTTGGGCCGTCCACGGCGGTGATCCCAGACGTCGCGAGCGATGGTCTGGATGATGCCTGCAGCTGGTATGGCCAGAAGCGCGCCCAAGATCCCGGCCAGCTCGACCGCCAGCAGGATGGCGAGCAGAACCGTCAGCGGGTTGAGCTTCACGGTGCGGGACAGGATGACCGGCTGTAGCACGTGGTTCTCCAGCTGCTGGTACAGCACGAAGAAGACAACCACGACGATGCCGGCGGTCACCGAGTGCAGAAATCCAGCCGTCATGGCCACAACGGCACCCAAGGTGGCGCCGATCAGCGGAATCAGGTCAGCGATCGCGACAAACAGCGAGATGAGACCGGCGAACGGCACACCGAGCAGCCGCAACGCGACGTACGTGAGAAGCCCGCAGATGACACTGATGAGCAGGTTGCCGGAGAGGTAACCGGTGACGGTCTTGGCGCAGTCGTGGCCCACGGCGCGGACCCTTTCCGCGCGCCGCTGGTCGCCCAGGAGCGCGAGTGCGCCGTCGACGGCCTTGGGCCCTTCCAGAACCATCAGATAGGCCAGCACGAAGATGGTCACCACGGCGGCAATGGTGGTCGCCGCGGCCTTCGCGATACCCAACGCGGGCGTCGCAAGGCTACGACCGTATTCGCTGATGCGGGCCTGGTTCTGCTGCACCCACTCCAGTGCGTTCGTCCGGTCAAGCAGCCCGCCCACAGGTCCTCGACCGGCGCGTGCGTCGGCTATGAGCTGCGGCAGCTGGCCCGCCAGACTGGTGGCCTCGCGAGCGAGTGGCACGGCGAACACCGCTGCGAGACCAGCAAGCACCACGAACACGGCAAGGAACACCAGCAGCGTGGCCACGGACCGCGGGGCCCTGGGGTATCGCCGCTCCAGGAAGTTGGCCACCGGATACAGCGCCACCGCGAAGAACAACGCCACGATGATCCAGACGAGGACCCTGCGAACCTCGTACACCAACAGCAGGCCCAGTGCGGTGAGCACCACCATGGCAATGGCGGCGGCCAGCGATCGGTACGGGACAGGGCGTTCTTGCATGCCGGCAAGGTACCCAGAACCAGTCGAAACCCACACAGGGATCGGCCTCGAAAGCAGCGATATGACGCCCGCACATGTCACGGACCAAGCCTGTGGCCCGGTCGGTCGGGAGGTCTTCTGTCTTAGCCTGCCGGTGGCATGCCTGCACGGCTACTCGGGGGCGGGGTAAGAGGGCGGACCCGGTCGAAGACTCCTTCACGATGACCTCCACCTAGATGGCAGTCGTACTGACGGTGGCGGCGATCGCATGGGCACTCGTTTCCCAGTTCTTGTCGGCCCTAGGCAACCGGAGTCCGAGTACTCGGGGGGTCTCCTTGCCTCAACGGCTGGCGCCTCGAAACCGCCTCGCGGCGCCCTCACGGTTCGCCTTGACACGGAAGAGGTCACGGGTTCAAACCCAGTATCGCCAGCACCAAACAGCCCCTGACCAGCGGAAATGCCGGTCAGGGGCTGCTTCGTGCTGTGTGACCACCTGGGATGCTGGCCACGCCGCCGTGGGTCCAGGCATCGTCGGCTCGTCGTGACCGTCGAGGCCTGCCGGTGAGTTGTTGATGCTCGCGGCGAGCAAAGACTGACCACGGCCAGTGATCTGAGGATGCGGCGGGGCGCGCACGGTGTCTGCCATCAGCATGCAGCCGCCAGCCTCTCCAGGCGACGACTAGCAGTCGCTCCGTCGCCCGGCGAGGGCTCGGCCGCCCCTCCAAGCAATTGTTTGCCGCGCCACTAGTCCTCGTCCGGCGCGACGCACGCGTCGCCGACGAAGGCGCCAGCGAAGCTCGGGGCACCGAGAGCCTTGGCGGCTCCAGGTGTCAGCCTCAGCCCTGCTGCCGTCCCGGCACACTTCGGGATGGCGCCGTTGATCGGCTTGACAGCACCGAGCGCGAAGATGTCGACCCGACCGGGCAGTCGCTTACCGTTCAGAACGGTCTGGGCGTTGAGGAATCCGGTCTTGAGGTCAACGTTGAAGCGGGTGATGCGCAGGGCGCCACCACCGACCGGGGTGAAGGCCAGGCCGCCCGAGTGCTCGATGACCTTGCCCTCGACCTCGGTGATCGGGAACGACAGCTGAGCCACACCTGCCGGGGCGGTCAGCCGACCGGGGCGAATGGGGTGGGCCTTGAGGGTCTGGGTGAGGACGGGCACCAAGTCGGGGTTGAGGACCACGGTGGTCTGGCCGCCCCGGTCGGCGGACTCGTGGTGCTGGGTTTCGGCGCTGGCTGCTGGAGCAACGAGCACGGTGGTGACGAGGGCGCCGGCGCACCCCGCCACGGTGAAGAGTCGACGGTTCCGCACGGGATCTCTCCAGTCTGCTCAGGGCCCGGCCGTCGGGCCCGGGTGGGTTGGTACCTCCAGTTCGGAGTCACGCCCCGAGCGGATTGGCGAATGTTTGGTGCGTGTCGAGCGGACGCCCGTGGTCCGTGGTGGGAGCCAGGGATGAAGTCCCCATCGGCCTCACCCCCTTGAGCGCCGGATCGCTGGCCCTGCTCGGCATTCCAGGTTTGGTTGTCCCCATCACCCTGATCGCTCCCATAGGCAACGGCGGCGCGTTCTTCCTGGGCCTGCTGGCCAGCGTCGTGGCCGCGCTGCTGGCCATCTGGCTTGAAACATGTTGTGCGGGGGAGGTGCGTGAGGCGCGGAAGCGGCCTGCCACTGCTGGTTGCGGCAAGAGAGGAGGCCGCACCTCGTGGATGCGGCACGTCGCTYTGCGGGAGGCACAACCAACTGACGGACCCGTAGACCTTCAGATGTTCGCGTCGGGGCGCAGCCTTCTCCGCGGCACCACCCTGAGAGACGGCCCTGACGAGTAGCCCCGTGGGGTTCGGAGCCGCGGTCTCCGGCGTCCGGGCGCCGGGCGGTGAGGCCGAACTGGTTGGGACACGTGGTCCTGGCCGATGAGCTGGGCGACGATCGGCTTGGTGGGGTCAACGGGGAGGCGAAGCCGGCGCCCCCGCTGCCGCCACCGCCGACTCCTGGGGCTGAGCTGGCGTGACGCGCCGGTGTCCGCGGACCGGAGCACGGCGAGGTCGGCCGAGGGGTCGGTGCCGATGATCCTCAGCGTGCCGTCGCAGTACTTCATCAGTCGAGTCGCGGGGTGGGCGTTGACGGCCGATCCGTGGGCTGGCAGCGGTTAGCCTCCGGTGGTGAGCACTGAGCTGCGTGTCATCGCCCGCGACGACTGGGAGGACTTCCGCGCTCTGCGCCTGCAAGCGCTGGCGGACTCGCCTGATTCCTTCGGCACGACTCTCGCCGAGGCGCTCACGCAACCGCCGTCCGTCTGGAGGGACCGGGCGGCTGGCGCCGGCCCGCTCGTGCTTGCCTTCGCCGATCATGGACCGGTCGCGATGGGCGGGCTGTACATGCCTGATTCAGCTGCCGACGCGTTCGTCTGGGGCATGTGGGTCGAGCCGGCATCCCGAGGACAAGGCGTGGCCGCTCGCATCCTTGAGCGCCTGGTCGAGCATGCCGACGAACTAGGTCGGTCCGTACTTCTCCACGTCACCGAAGGCAACGACACCGCACGCCGTCTCTACGAACGGCATGGATTCACGGCGACAGGAGAGGTGCATCCGCTGCGCGAAGGCTCCCGGGTTCGCATCCACACCATGCGTCGGGCCTGAACGGCCCGACGATCAGAAGCAAGTTCAGATCACCCGCTCCGGGTGACGTTGGCCTCGCCGTCAGGGCGAGAGCGTGGAGGTGCCATCGAGGAGAGGAGCAGACCATGGGTTGCCTGTTCGTGCTGCTGGCCGGCGTGTTCCCACGACTGGCCCTGCTGATCGTCTGGATCGCCCGACCGGCCATGGTCAACGCCGCCTTCAGCTCGTGGATCTGGCCGCTGCTCGGCCTGCTCTTCCTGCCGTTCGCGACCCTGATGTACGTCATCCTCTGGCGGGCCGGTGGCCTGAGCGGCTGGGACTGGTTCTGGGTCGCCATCGCCGCGCTCCTCGACCTCAGCCACTGGGGCGCCGGCGCGGCCCAGCGCCGCGCGTCAACCTCGGCCACCGCCACGTGACCCGAGATTCCTCACCGGCGTGATGGGCTTCAGGCCTGTGGCTCTCGGCCGATGATGACGCCGCACCCCACCAGCCCCGGAAGGGTGAGCACCGCCCACGCCGGAGTGGAGAAGCCGATACCAGGTCCCCTGGGAACGCCAGGCCCGGCCTCCCGCAGGCGTACGCCGCCGGGACGTTTCCGCATCCTCCCGGTGAAGTACGTCGGCGGTTTGCTGTCCATCGGCTCTGGACTCGCGCTCGGGAGGGAGGCCCCTCGCTGCAGATGGGCGGCACCATCGCCGTCATCGTGGGCAGCGTCCTGCGCCGCAGCCGCTCGGACGTGCGCCTCCTGGTCGCCGCCGGCGCGGCCGCGGGTCTCGCGACCGCGTTCAACGCCCCGATCGCCGGTGGTGTCTTCGTCCTCGAGGAGCTCGTCAACCGGTTCGACCCACGCACCACCCTCGCCACAGTGCTCGCGTCCGCCGCAGGCTTCGCCAGTGCGCACCTGCTCCTGCACCCTTCCGCCGCAGCCGATGTCCACGTGCCTGCCCTGGCGGACCCCACCTTGGCGCAGGCCCCCCTGATGCTCGTCGTCGGCGTGACCAGCGGCCTCCTCGGTGTCGCCTACAACGCCGCGGTGACGAAGTGCCTGCGCGTCGCCGACACCAGCCGGTGGCCGGTCGTGGCCCGCGCCGCCCTGATCGGCACCGTCGTCGGAGCGCTGGGCTGGATCGCCCCGGCGGTCGTCGGTGGCGGGGACAACCTCACGCAGCAGGCCCTGCTCGGACGAGGGACCATCGCAGCCGTGACCTGGATGCTGGTCCTGCGCTTCGTCCTCGGCGTGCTTTCGTATGCCGCCTGCACCCCTGGCGGCCTCTTCGCGCCCATGCTCGTGCTGGCGACCGAGATGACCTCGTCCACGACCCTCCTGGCGCCCATGCTCGGCGCCTGCGCCATCGCCATGCTGTCGGCCAACGCATTCGGGTCCACACCGATCGACGACCAGCTGACCCGACGGGCGGTCTCTGCCTTCAAGGTGAACGCCGACGCAGCTCGGTGATCAGCGTCTGGACGCGGCTGTGGATCTCGTCGCGGATGGGCCTGACGTGGTCGAGGTCCTGACCTGCGGGGTCGTCGAGCACCCAGTCCTCGTACCGTTTGCCGGGGAAGAACGGGCAGGCGTCCCCGCAGCCCATGGTCACCACCACGTCGGCTTCGCGGACTGCCGAGTCGGTGAGCAGCTTCGGCGTCTCGGCCGTGATGTCGATGCCCACCTCAGCCATGGCACGAACTGCTACGGGATTGACCCGGTCTGCCGGCTCGGAGCCGGCGGACAGGACTTCGATGCGGTCACCAGCGAGATGTTGCAGGTAGCCGGCGGCCATCTGGGAGCGGCCGGCATTGTGCACGCACACGAACAAGACGGTGCGCCGGCGCGTGATGGGCTTCTCGGTCATGGTCGCCTCTCAGGCAGTAGGGGTCCTGTGGGCGACGTGGCGTTCGGGGTGCAGCAGGGCGACGAGTCCGAATCCGGCTGCACCGCCGAGGAGTTGGGCGAGAACGAAGGCCGGGACGCTGGACGGCGCGATGCCGGCGAAGGTGTCCGACAGCGTGCGGGCCACGGTGACGGCCGGGTTGGCGAACGACGTCGAGCTCGTGAACCAGTACGCGCCCAGTATGAAGCCACCCACGGCATACGCGACACGCCCCTTGTCGGCACCACGGAGTGTGCCGAACACGACGACGGCCAGGCCGAGCGTCGCGACGACCTCGCCCAGCCACAGACCGGAGCCGGATCGGCCGTGCCGGGAGAGAGACACGGCCGGCAGGTCGAACATCACGTTCGCGGCCACGGCGCCCACCATGGCGCCGGCGAACTGTGCGGTGACGAGAACGGCGGCCATCCCCGTGGAGATCGTCCCGAGTGCGCGCTCCAGCACGGTGATGACGGGGTTGAACGAGGCCGAGACCGGATGCAGGGCCAGGATCAGTGAGACCAGGACGGCACCGGTGACGAGGGAGTTCTCCAGCAGCTGCAGGCCGACGTCGTTCGGGGACAGACGGCTCGCAGCGATGCCCGAACCGATTGCGGCCATGACGAGGAACGCCGTCCCGATGAACTCGGCCGCTGCCTTCTGCCGCCACCTCACGAGGCGGAGTCGGAGATCGTCGAGTGGTTGCTGATCGTTCGACACGCGTCGATGTTGGCAGATGTCCCTGACTGCGTCCCAGCCACGAGGTCTCGGTGCTTCCTCCTCGACGTGCCGCCCAAGGGCAGGGCCCCAGGCGGCCGCCAGTCCTCGAGTGGCTATGGTGGTCGTCGATGGCGGTGGGGCTCGCCGACAACCGCGACATCCCGTCGCCAACAGTCCCTACCTGAGACAGGTAGGAGAGCCATGCCCGAGGACCCGCCCATGACCGACCCGGACGTGACGTCCGCGGACCACACGGAGCGCATTGCGCGCCGAGGTCCGTTCCGGGGACGCGGAGACGTCCTCGCGGTGATCGCGCTCGGAGGTGCGCTCGGAAGCACTGCCCGGTATGCCGTGGGTCTGCTGCTGCCGCACGCGCCGGACCGCATCCCCTGGTCGACAGTCACTGCGAACCTCACTGGTGCTTTTTTGCTCGGCGTCCTGATGGTCTTCGTCAACGACGTCTGGTCTCCGAATCGATACCTGCGCCCGCTGTTGGGCGTCGGTGTCCTGGGCGGCTACACGACGTTCTCGACGTACATGCTCGACACGCGCGCCCTCGCCGCTGCCGACGAGCTCGGAGCCCTCGGCGTCTACGTCCTGGTGACCTTGGTCGGCGGCCTGCTCGCGGTGTGGCTCGGCGCAGCCGTCGCCCGAGTCCTGACACGAACGCGGCACAGGGAGACGATGTGACGCTGCTGTTTGTCATCCTCGGCGGCGCGGTCGGGGCTCCGCTGCGCTACCTCACCGACCTGTACGTCCAGTCGAAGCACGACTCCGCCTTCCCGTGGGGCACCTTGACGGTCAACGTCGTCGGTTCCGCCGTCCTGGGGGGAGTCCTGGCCGCGGCGTCGGCGGGAGACCTGTCGACGGATCTCGTCGCGCTGTTGGGGACGGGGTTGTGCGGCGCGCTGAYGACCTTCTCGACGTTCGGTTTCGAGACCGTCCGACTGCTGCAGGAGGGCTCAACCGTGGCGGCCGGGCTCAACGTGACGGTGAGCCTGGCGGCCGGCTTCCTCGCCGGTGCCGGCGCCTGGGCGCTCACCCTCGCAGTGCTCACCGGCTGACGTGACCGCCGGTCGCACCGGCCGCGGCGTCACTCCCAGGGGGCGGGTGCGTGCCAGTCGACCACGGTCAAGGGCACGACGATCACGGGGCGATGCTGCCGATGGGCCAGCTGCATCGACAGGGACTGCGCCACGAAGTCATGCATCCGCTGGTGCCGACGCCTCTGCGTACCGACGACGAAGCCTGCGGCATCGACGGTGCGGGCCAGGTGCGTCAGCGCCCGGTCGGCGCGTCCGGCGAGATACCTGAAGTGCCACGGCACGTCGGTGCCGCGCAGCTCCTCGCGCAGCCACGCGAGGATCCGATCCTGGCGCTCCGGCCACACGTCGTCATCGCCGAGGTCGGGGTCGACGGGGTGGTGGCGCACCGTCCCGTCCGGGTGCTCCTCGTCGACGAACCGGGCCGGGTCGGCGAAGGCGAAGTAGAGCGCCGGCGCACCGGTGGCCCGTGCCAGGGACAGGGCCGTGAGCACCACGAGCGGCTCGGGTTCCGGCGACACCGCGACGACCAGGGGATGCCCGGCGAAGTCCGTCATGCGCGACGGATCCGGTTGCGGCGGCAGGTCGTGACGGGTCACGTGCAGCTCCCTTCCGGCTGGATCCTTCGCCCGGACCCACAGTAGCCAGACCTAGCCGCCGGCTGCTCGAAGTCGGTGACGCCGTCGGCTCGGCCCTGTTCAGTGACCCCGATCGCAGGACCACCGACGTCGAAGGAGCGTGGTCCGTCAGAGCCGGGGTGCACCAGCCGACCGGCATGGTGACCGCCCAGCTGCACATCGGCGTACAGCATCGCCC
>NZ_JBFULD010000078.1:0-13597 GCF_056400505.1 Terrabacter sp. P5_B1 | reverse complement strand
GCAGGACCGCGGGGCCGACACCGTCGACGCGCAGACCGCCCTCGGGCTGCCCGTCGACGCGAGGGAGTACGCCGCCGGCGCGGCGATCCTGCACGACCTCGGGGCTACCGAGGTCGTCCTGCTGACGAACAACCCGACCAAGGTCACGGCCCTGCGCCACCTCGGTGTCGACGTCGTCGCCGTCGAGCGTCTGCACGGCCCGATGGGCGAGGACAACGAGCAGTACCTCACGACCAAGCGCGAACGCCTGGGTCACGACATCCCGGTCACGAACGACCGGCACGGCGGCAAGGAGACGGCATGAAGGACGGCGCCCCCACCCTCAGGACAGACGGCAGCGGCCTCCGGGTCGCGGTCGTCGCGGCGAGCTGGCACCAGCAGGTCATGGACGGACTGCTCGACGGAGCCCGTCGCGGCCTCGACGACGCCGGCGTGACGGCAGTCCACGTCGTCCGCGTGCCCGGGACGTTCGAGCTCCCCGTCGCGTGCGCGGCGCTGGCCGATCGCTACGACGCGCTCGTCGCGCTCGGCGTCGTCATCCGCGGGGGTACCCCGCACTTCGACTACGTCTGCCAGGCGGCGACGGTCGGCATCACCGAGGTGTCGGTTCGTACGGCCACCCCCATCGGGTTCGGCGTGCTGACGTGCGACGACGAGGACCAGGCGCTCGACCGTGCAGGCCTGCCCGGATCCGCCGAGGACAAGGGCCACGAGGCCGCGACGGCGGCGGTCGCGACCGTCGCGGCGCTCCGCTCCGTCACCAGGTCGTGAGCACCGTCGGGACCGTCCGCGCCCGGCCCGTAGGCTGGGGCACCGTGAAGAGCTTTGAGCAGCTGTATGCCGAGCTGGCCGAGAAGGCGCAGACGCGACCCGAGGGTTCGGGCACCGTCGCGCAGCTCGACGCCGGCGTGCACGCGATCGGGAAGAAGATCGTCGAGGAGGCCGCCGAGGTGTGGATGGCCGCCGAGTACCAGTCGAACGACGAGGCGGCGGAGGAGATCAGCCAGCTGCTCTACCATCTGCAGGTCCTCATGCTCGCCAAGGGCATCTCGCTCGACGACGTCTACTCCCACCTCTGAGGACTCTCTTCTCCATGCTGCGAATCGCCGTGCCCAACAAGGGTTCCCTATCGGACGTCACCGTCGAGCTGCTCCGCGAGGCGGGCTACCGCACGCGTCGGGACAGCAAGGAGCTCGTCGTCTCCGACGCCGAGAACGACGTCGAGTTCTTCTACCTGCGCCCGCGCGACATCGCCGTCTACGTCGGCTCGGGCACCGTCGACGCCGGGGTGACCGGCCGCGACCTGCTGCTCGACTCCGGCTCTGACGCGGTCGAGGTCATGGCGCTGGGCTTCGGGGCCTCGACGTTCCGGTATGCCGGCAAGCCGGGTCAGGTGGCCACGGTCGAGGACATCGCGGGCAAGCGCGTCGCGACGTCGTACGCCGGTCTCGTCCGAGCCGACCTGACCTCGCGCGGTCTGTCCGCCGAGGTCGTGCGGCTGGACGGCGCCGTCGAGACCGCCATCACGCTGGGGGTGGCCGACTGCATCGCCGACGTCGTCGAGACCGGCACGACCCTGCGCCAGCAGGGCCTCGAGGTCTTCGGCGAGCCGATCCTCCGGTCCGAGGCCGTCCTCATCCGCGGCGACCGTCCCGGCGAGGCCCAGGCCATCGAGGTGCTTCAACGACGCATCGCCGGCGTCATCACGGCCCGCACCTACGTCATGCTGGACTACGACTGCCCCAAGGACCTCGTCGACCGGGCCTGCGAGCTGACTCCCGGGCTCGAGTCGCCGACGGTCTCGCCGATGCAGGACGCGGGCTGGGTCGCCGTGCGCGCCATGGTGCCCCGGCTCGGGCGCAACCGGCTCATGGACGAGCTCTACGACCTCGGGGCGCGCGCCATCCTCGTCACCGACATCGCCGCCTGTCGGCTGTGACGCACCCAGTGGGAGGGACCGCATGACGCCGCAGTCCGGATCGCACCAGGCGCCCGAGGCCGACTCGGGCGCGAGCGCGCTGGCGCCCTTCCGGCCCCGGCGGGGCCGCACGGTGGCGCTCGTGGTGGCGTGGTTGTCGCTCGTCGTGTTCGGCGTCATCGCAGTCGTCATGCCGGCCCAGGTCGATGGCCGCTGGGGCCTCGGGGACCGGCTGATGTTCTTCGGCCTCGGCGTCGCCGTCGCCGTCATCGCCTGGCGCTACGCCTCGATCGTCGCGGTGCCGAGCCGGGCCGGCATCGTCGTGCGCAACCTCATGCTGACCCGCACCCTCACGTGGCCGGAGGTCGTCGGCATCCAGTTCGGTGGCGGAGAGCCGTGGGTGACGCTCGACCTCGATGACGGCGACTCGGTTGCGGTCATGGCGATCCAGAAGGCCGACGGACCCGTGGCGGGCCGGGAGGCCTCCCGACTCGCCGCCCTCATCCAGGCGTTCGGCGAGGCGAGCGAGCCGGAGCACCCGCTGGATCCGTCATGACCAGGGCCCCGACGCCGGAGCGCATGCGGCACGCGCTGGGCCACTTCGCGACGGGCGTGACCATTGTGACCGGCTTCGCGGACGGAGCGGCGCCGGTGGGGTTCGCCTGCCAGTCGTTCGCGTCCGTCTCCCTGCACCCGCCCCTCGTGCTGTTCTGTGCCGACCACCGCGGGCGGTCCTGGCCGGGGATGCGAGACCACGGTCGGTTCACCGTCAACGTGCTCCGGCACGACCAGCGCGACCTCATCGCACGCTTCGGTTCGGCCGATGGCGCACGTTTCGACGGGTTGGACTGGACGCCCTCGGTGCACGGCGGCCCGAGCCTGCCGGGCGTGCTGATGCGGGTGCACTGCGCCGTCGAACAGGTCCACGTCGCCGGCGACCACGACGTCGTCATCGGTCGGGTGCTCGACCTCGAGGACGGCGAGTCCGGTCGGCCGATGCTCTTCTACCGCGGACGCCTGACGGTCACGGAGCGGCGCACGGCGTCGGCGTTCGAGGGCGCCGCCGAGGACATCGAGGGCACCGCGGACTCGGCCCGAACGTTGGACGACTACTGGGGCTGAGCGCCGACCCGAGGGCCTTCGCAGAGCCGTCAGCGGAAGTGGATGAAGTTGGACGGCCAGGAGTAGCTGCCGCGCGCGATGATCCGGCGCCCGCTCATCGAGGTGTACGTCGTCCCCAGCACCGTGCCACCGTAGCCGCTCTCGGAGATCGCGATGGTGTTGCCGTCGGCGCTGACCCAGTCGACGTAGGCGACGTGGTTGGAGTTCCACTGGGCGATGTCGCCGACCCGCGGACTCTGGTCGACGGCGAAGCCCTTGGCTCGCGCGTTGTCGTCCCACGTGTTGGCGTTGCCGAGGTTGCCCGGGTTCTGCACGCCGTCGCGGGACAGGCGGTAGGCCGAGTAGTTCGTGCAGTTGTTGCCCCAGGCGTCGACGGGGTAGTACCACGCGCGCTGGCCGTAGTAGCCGAACCTCTGGATGCAGTCCTGGGTGGCCCGCGAGTAGCACGCCCAGCCCGACGGCGCGGGGCCGCCGGTGATGGCCCACGTGACGACGGAGCCCTGGTAGACGGCGACGTTGCCGGTCGTGAGCACGCGTACGACCGACCCTGAACCGCTGGTCTGCGTCGACCACTGGAGGATCCCGCGAACGTCGCGGACGACGAAGTTGCCGTCGGCCTGCATCGTGGCCGTGCTGCCGCTGCCTGACGTGAAGGACGACCACTGGCGCTTGCCCTGGGCCGAGCTCAGGACGAGGTTGCCGTCGCTCTGCATGACGAGGCTCCACGCCTGGTTGGAGGAGACGAGCGACTCCCCGGGGCGCAGCACCTGTCCGGGCAGCATCCGGTCGTAGCGGACGCCGCGGTGGTCCCACACCGTCGTCGTGCCCTGACGCACCTGGAGCAGTCCGGCGTCCGTCAGGGTGAGCACGCCACCGGTCCACCCGCCGGTGCCGCTCGACCAGGCGACCGTGCCGTTCGTGCGGACGATGACGACGTTGCCGTCGGGGCGCACCTGGAGGCGGTTGCCGGAGCCCGGGGTCGCGCTCGTCCAACGGACGGCGCCGGCCGACGTCGCGACGACGAGGTTGCCGTCCGCCTGCATCGCGGCGGTGTACGTGCCGGCCGGGGAGCGCAGAGCAGTGGCCGGCGAGAGCACCTGGCCGGGCTGGAGGGTGGCCCCGGCCACATAGGTGAAGCCGCCGGTGCGGTCGACGGCACCGGCCCGGGTGGTGACCCGGATCGTGATCGGGCCGGTCGCCGGGCGAGCAGGCACCACGGCAGTCAGCGTCGTTGCCGAGACCCGGGTCCAGGACGTCGCGGCGACGCCGTCGAACTGCACCGCGCTCACGTCGGTGAACGACGTACCGAGCAGGGTGACGACGGCGCCGTTCAGTGGGCCGGAGGCCGGGGTCACCGAGGCGATGGCAGGCGGGTTCTGGTAGGTGAAGCGTCCGCCGGGCACGACCGCCGATGTGCCTCCCGGGGTGGTGACGCGCACGTCGACGCCACCCTCGGCCTGGGGCGGCACGGTGACGAGGAGCTGGGTCGCCGACACGCGGGTCACCGCGGCCGCAGGGACGCCTCCGAACGTCACGGCAGAGACCCGGTCGTATGCCGTCCCCGTCAGCGTGATGCTGCCCCCGCCCTTCGTGGGAGCCAGAGCGGGGGACAGGGACGAGACGGTCGGGACGGCCTGATAGGTGAACTGCGCCGCCGCGACGACCGGTGAGACCCCACCGGGGGTCGTGACACGCACGTCGACGGGGCCTGCCGGGCGTGCCGGAGCGGTGATGCGCAGCTGGGTGTCCGAGACGCGGACGAGCCCGGTGCCGGGCGTCGTGCCGAAAACCACGCCGGTGGCGAGACCGAGCCGCGTCCCCGTGAGGACGATGGCCCCGCCGCTCAGCGGGCCGGCCGGGGTCGACAGCGCCGTGACGGCCGGGACCCCGGCGTAGGTGAAGACGCCACTCGTGGTCACGGGGCTCGTCCCGTTGGCGTTCACGACACGAACCGGGACGGCGCCCTCGGCCTGGGCCGGCGCGGTGATCCGTAGCGTGCTGTCGGACACCCGGACGAGACCGGTGCCCGCGACGGAGCCGAACTGCACGGCGGTCGCCTCGCCGAGGCCGGTGCCGGAGATCGTCACGACCGTGCCTCCGGTCAGTGGCCCTGCGGCAGCGGACAGTCCGGTGACGGCGGGTGGGGAGCCGAAGGCATACCGTGCTCCCGCGCCGGCGGCGGACGTGCCCCCCGGGGTGGTGACGACCACGTCGACCGGGCCGGATGCGTGGGCAGGCGTCGTGACGCGCACCGTCGTGTCCGAGACCCGGACGAGGTTGGTGGCTGCGACCGTGCCGAAGCGGATGGTGGTGGCGCGGGTCAGGCCGGTGCCGGTCACCGTGACGACGGTGCCGCCGCTCGGCGGACCGGTCTGCGGCGACACCGACGCGATGACGGGGACGGGATCGAACGCGAAGGTGCTCGACGCGCTTCCGGGCGACGTGCCGTACGGGGTCGTGACGGTGAGGTAGACGGGCCCGGCGGCGTGGGCGGGCGTCGTGACCGCGATGGCCGTGGCGGACAGCACCGTGAAGGGAATGGGCGTGCCACCGAGGGTCACCCGGGTCGCGCCGGAAAGGCCGACCCCGGTCACGGTGACGTGGGTGCCGCCGTTCAGCGGTCCGGCGGTGGCCGACAGGGAGGTCACGGCAGGAGTGGTTGCCTGGAAGGCGAACCGAGCGCGCGTCGTCACACTCGAGGTGCCACCCGGCGTCGTGACGCGCACGTCGACCGTGCCGACGGCGCCGGCCGGGGTGGTGACGCGGAGCGTCGTGGCCGAGACGCGGACGACCTGCGTGGTCGTGGCGGTGCCGAACTGCACGGCTGTCGCGCGACCGAGGCCCGTACCGGTCAGCGTGACGAGCGTGCCGCCCCTCGTGGGTCCCGAGGCGGGAGACGCGCCGGTCAGTGTCGGGATGGCTTCGTAGGAGTAGGCGTTCGCGGCGGAGGCCGGTGAGAGACCGGCCGCGGTGCGCACCTGGACGTTGACGGGGCCGGCCGGGCGGGCCGGGGCCGTGACCCGCAGCTGGGTGCTGGACAGCACGGTGAAGCCGGCGCTCGTCCCACCGAAGGTGACGTGGCTCGTCCCGGTGAAGTTGGTCCCGCCCACGACGATGACGGTGCCTCCACGGACCGGGCCGGCCGGCACCGACAGGCTCGTGACCGTCGGGGTCTTGACGACGGGCGGGGCGGTGTAGCTGAAGCGGCCCGCAGCGGTGACGGCCGACGTGCCGCCCGGCGTCGTGACCCGCACGTCGACGGTCCCCAGCGGGCGGGCCGGGACGGTCACGAGGACCTGGGTCGAGGAGATGCGGGTGAGGCCGGCCGCGGCGGTGGTACCGAAGAGGACCGAGCTCGTCCGCTGCAGACCTGTGCCGGTGAGGGTGACGGTCGTTCCCCCTCGCGTCGATGCGCTCCGCGACGAGAGGGCACCGAGGGTGGGAACGGCGTCGAAGGCGAAGGTGGACCGCGGCGACGCGGGTGAGGAGCCGGTCGGCGTGGCGACGCGCACACTGACGAGGCCGGCGGCGTGGGCCGGGGTGAGCACCCGGACCTTCGTGCTCGACACCCGCGTGATGCGGGTGACGGTGGTCGTGCCGAACAAGACCTTCGTCGTCGCGCCCACTCCGGAACCCGACAGGTCGACGACCGTGCCGCCGCGAGTCGGCCCAGCGACGACCGACAGGCTGACGGCTGACGGAGCGGCGAGAGCGGCGGCTGGGGCCGCGCCCACGAGGCCGGGGAGGCCCGCGACGAGGGCCAGGGCGATGAGCGCGGAGACGGCGCGGCCGCGGCTCGCGAGGGTGGCCTTGCGGCCAGGCGCGGTCACCGCAGTGGGGCGAGGCAGCATTCGTGGGTCTCCTTGCAGTCAGCACGTCGCGTGCATTCTGCACAGGTTTGTCCTCCGTTGTATGCCGTTTGCCCGAATTGAGCGTCTCAACTGCCTCAGGAGCCCCGGGGGTCACGGGGCGGTGCGCGTCAGTCGACGCCTCAGTCGACGCCTCAGTCGACGCCTCAGTCGACGCCTCAGTCGACGCCTCAGTCGACGCCTCAGTCGACGCCTCAGTCGACGTCAGGCGACGTCTCAGTCGACGTCAGGCGACGCCTCAGGCGACGCGGCGGAGGTCGGGGCGCAGCCTCATCACGACGACGGCCTGCACCACGCCGACCGCCGCGAGGACGCCCCAGACGAGCGACAGGCCGCCGGTCACGTCGCGCACGAGACCCATGGCGAGCGGGCCGATCGAGGCGATGCCGTAGGAGATGAGGAAGGCCATGCCGGTCAGCCGCCCGCTCGCCTCCGGCGTCCGCGCGTAACGCACAAGGAGGACGAGGGCGAGGGAGAACGCCGCACCCTGTCCGAGACCGGTCACGACGGCCCACAGCCACGGCGCCGTCAGCGGAGCGAGCCAGATGCCGACGGAGCCGGCGACGCCGAGGGTCGCGGCCGGCAGCAGGAGCCGACGCATGTCGTGGGTGCGGTCGCTGAGGACCGGTCCGAGCAGCCCCGAGACGATCTGTGCCCCGCTGAAGGCCGCCGCGAGGAAACCGGCCGACTCACGGGACCAGCCGTGCTCGACGTAGGTGGGGGCGAGCCACGTGACGGCGGAGTAGAAGCACCAGGACTGGAGGGCGAGGTAGCCGGCGACGAGCCAGGCCGTGGGGTGGCCCCAGGGGAGGCGACCGGGCCCCTCCTCGTCAGGCGTGTGGTGCGGGTTGGCGCGCACCGTGAACGGGGCCCAGGCGATGGCGCCGACGAGGGCGACGACCGACCACGAGCCGAGCGAGGCCTGCCAGCTGCCGAGCCGGTCGGCCAGTGGCACGGCGATCGCCGAGCTCAGCGCGGCGCCGCCCATCATCGCCAGCATGTAGAGGCCGGTGACGAGACCGGTGCGCTCGGGAGGGAAATAGGTCTTGACGAGGCGGGGGAGCAGCGTGCCGGCCACGGCGATCCCGACACCGCAGACGAACGTCCCCGCGTAGAGCACGACGACGTGGTCGCCGGCGAAGCGGCTGGCCGTCCCCGCGAGGATGCCGATGACCGCGCCGAGGACGGCGCCCGCCGCGCCGGTGCGGTGGGCGATCCGGCTCGCGACGGGGGCGAAGACTCCCATGCAGAGGACGGGAAGGGTCGTCAACGCGCCCGCGGCAGCATGGCTCAGACCGAGGTCCGTGGAGATCGCATCGAGGAGCGGGGGGACGCTCGTGATCGCGATCCGCAGGTTGGCGGCGACCGCGACGAGCGCGACGGCCATCACCCACACCGCGGGGAGGGGTCGGACCGCTCGTCGACGTGTGTGCACCGTCAGAGACTAGATGTGTCGAGCACCAGGTCGGCACGCTGCCTGGTCGCGTCGGCCGTGAAGAGCGCCGTCTCCTGGTCGGCCCAGCGCTGCCACTGCGGACGGTAGGCCTCGCCGTCGCGCTCGATCCCGCGACACCTCCGCAGCGCGACGTCGGCGTCGACGAAGACGGACACGGCGGCATACGCCCCCGCCGGCTGCACGCTGGAGCCGCACCCCTCCACGACGAGGAAGCGGCACGGCGGCACCTCACGCGAACCGGCCCACTCGTCGCGCACCCAGCTCCAGATCCGGTATGCAGCCCGCTCCCCTCGGGCGAGCGGCTCCAGCACCTGCGTGGTGAGCAGCTCCGGGCCCCGGGCCAACCCGTCCCAGCCCGGGTAGAGGTGGTCCATGTGCACGACGGCCACGGAAGCGACCGGTTCGAGCGCCAGCTCGACCCCGCGGGCGAGCGTCGTCTTGCCCGCGCCGCTGGGACCGTCGAGGGCGATGACGACGACGTCGCCGCACCGGGACGGCGAGGCGAGCGCGAGCGACACGACGGCGGAGACATGGTCCTCGCACGGCGCCCGCGTCACGTCGTCCCACATGGGCGCGAGACTACCCAGTCGTGCCCCTGCCATAGATTTGTCGCATGCCGGTCGCCACGAGAGTCATCGCCTGCCTGGACGTCGACGCGGGCCGGGTCGTCAAGGGGGTCAACTTCGAGAACCTCCGTGACGCCGGCGACCCGGTCGAGCTGGCCGAGCTCTACGACGCGCAGGGCGTCGACGAGCTGACCTTCCTCGACGTGACGGCGAGCAGCGGTGACCGGGAGACGACCTACGACGTCGTGCGCCGCACGGCGGAGCAGGTCTTCATCCCGCTCACGGTCGGGGGTGGCGTGCGGACCGTCGACGACGTCGACCGCCTGCTGCGCGCCGGCGCCGACAAGGTCGGGGTCAACACTGCCGCGATCGCCCGGCCCGAGCTGATCGCCGAGATCGCGAGCCGTTTCGGCGCGCAGGTGCTGGTCCTGTCGGCCGACGTCCGCCGTCGTCTCGGCGACGACGGGCAGCCCACGGACGACTTCGTCATGACGACGCACGGCGGCCGGACCCCGGTCGACCTGGACGCGGTCGAGTGGTGCGCACGGGCCGCCGAGCTCGGAGCGGGGGAGATCCTGCTCAACTCGATGGACGCCGACGGCACCAAGAACGGCTTCGACCTCGAGCTCATCCGCCGCGTGCGCGCGGCGGTGTCGGTGCCCGTCATCGCGAGCGGCGGCGCCGGACGGGTCGAGCACTTCGCGCCGGCCGTCGAGGCGGGCGCCGACGCGGTGCTCGCGGCCAGCGTCTTCCACTACCGCGAGCTCACCGTCGGCCAGGTCAAGGACGCCCTGCGGGCAGCCGGTCTGACCGTCCGGTGACCTCGGGGCTGCAGCGCTGTAGCGCGGAAGCGCTGCAGCGCGTCAGCCGATGCCCAGGTCCGCCTGCTGCAGCGCCGCGATGTCGTCCGCGTCGCCCTCGAGCTCGACCCGTGCCACGGCCGGGCGGCCGTACGCGAAGAGGACGAGCTCGGCCGGCGTGCCGCGGAGCACGACGGTGCCGTGCTGGTCGGGCAGCTTCGCGGCATACCGGCCCTGGCCCTCGCCGATGAGGACGATGCCCGTCGCGGCCTTGCGGAACGTCAGTCGGGCGGAGCGCTTGAGCGCCGACCACAGCTTGCCCTGCAGCGCCGCAGGTAGCTCGCGCGGCGCCCAGTCGGGCTGCGCGCGGCGAACGTCCTCGAGGTGCACGAAGTACTCGACGAGGTTGGTCAGCTCGTCGATCTTGGGGCGTGACATGGGGTTCCACGCCGGCGCACCGCGACGGACCGCCGCGACGAGGGCGGCGTAGTCGCCCTGCGCCATCCGGTGCTGCTCGCGCTCGAGGCGACCGTGCAGGAACGGGACGATGTTGCCGACGGCGAGGTCGGGTCGTCCCTCCCGGATGACGAGGTGCGCCGCCAGGTCGCGGGTGTCCCAGCCCTCGCACAGGGTCGGTTCGTCGGGCCCGAGCCGGTCGAGCTCGTCGCAGAGCTGGAGGCGTTCGGACTGGGCATGGCGCGTCATGGCCCCATCCTCTCAGGGGACTGCAGGGCCGAATCGGGTGGCCGTCGAGGGCGGCCGCTCTCTAGGGTCGAACGGTGATCGAGCTCGTGCGCCCCACCGTCGACCTGGCCGACTCGTGGTGGGAGATGGTCGATGACTTCGCCGGCGCCACCATCCACGGCTCGAGCTACCGGCCGGTCGACCGCGAGCCGCTGCGCGATCCCGCCGTGTTCGAGGAGTGGGTGGACTGGCTGGGCCGCATGGAACACGCCGACGAGGCCCTCCCCGAGGGGTGGGTGCCGTCGTCGAACCGGTGGATCGTGCGCGACGGTCGCGTCATCGGCACCATCGCGGTGCGACATGCGCTCACCCCGTCGCTGGTCGCGGAGGGCGGCCACATCGGGTATGCCGTCGCCCCGGGCTCGCGGCGCCAGGGGGTCGYGCGCGCGGCGCTGGGTCTCGCGCTGTCCCTCGCCGCGGCCCGCGGCATCGACCCCGTCCTCGTGACGTGCGACGCGACGAACACGGCGTCGGCGCGGACCATCACCTCGTGCGGCGGTGTCCTCGAGGACGAGCGGGACGGGGTGCTGCGGCACTGGATCCCCACCGGCGCGCCAGCGAAGCCGATCGACCATGCTCCGATCGAGACCCGTGAGGCGCGCCTCGTACCGATCACGTCCGACGAGGCCGCCGCGATGCTGGCCGGGGAGCGCCGACACGAGTGGGCCGAGGGCTACCCGCGACAGGACGATCTCGACGCCATCGGGATGCTGCCCGAGACGGGGCCCGATGCGTGGTCCCCCCGCCACATCGTCCGGCGGTCCGACGCTCTCGCCGTCGGCTCGATCGGCTGCTACGGCCCGCCGGCGGACGGCGTCGTCGAGGTCGGCTACGGCCTCGCCCCGCAGGCCCGGGGTGGCGGGCTCATGACGGACGCCCTGTCCGGCATGGTCCGCTCGCTCGAGGCGTCCRGGCTGTCCGTCGTGGCCCACACCGAGCCGGGCAACGTCGGGAGCCACCGGGTCCTGGCGCGACTGGGGTTCCGGCGGGCGGAGGAGCCCGGTGCGGGGGCTGCCTCGGAGTGGCTCTGGGTCAGGCGTGCGGGTGACCGGGGTGTCAGCGCCACGTGAGAGGCTGTGGGGTCGACAACAGAGCACGTCACCAGGGGAGCAGCACACCGTGAACGTCCCGCCCAGCTCGACCCTCCGCGAGGGTCTCGCCGTCATCGGCCGGGGCATCAAGGGCCAGCCGCGCTGGTTCGCCCTCGCCGTGCTCGGCAGCGTCGTCTACGGCGTCATGACGAGCCTCACGGCCGCCGCGATCGGCTTCGTCGTCAAGCGGGCCGTCGCCCCGGCCATCGCGGCCGGGCACGTGACGGCCTCCCAGCTGTGGTTCATCGGCGGCGTCATGGCCGCCGTCGTGCTGACGACGATCGTCGGCGTCATCGGCCGCCGCATCGCCGGCGGCGTCACGATGTACAACCTCGGTGCGATGTACCGCCGCCAGGTCACGCGGCAGTACCTCCGGCTCCCGCTCAGCTGGCACCACAGGCACCCGTCGGGTCAGCTGCTCTCCAACGCGAACGCCGACGTCGAGGCGACGTGGAACATCTTCGCGCCGCTGCCGATGGCCCTCGGTGTCGTCGTCATGCTCGTCTTCGGCATCGTCCAGATGGTCATCGTCGACCCGTGGCTCGCCCTCGTCGGGCTCACCGTGTTCCCGATGCTCTTCCTGGCCAACGTCGCCTTCCAGCGCGCCATGTCGCCGCGGGTGACCCGCGCCCAGCAGCTGCGCGCCGACGTCTCCGAGGTCGCCCACGAGAGCTTCGAGGCGGCCCTGATCGTCAAGTCGCTCGGGCGCGAGGACCACGAGGCCGAGCGCTTCCGCGTCGTGACCCACGAGCTGCGCGACGCCAACATCGAGGTCGGTCGCACCCGTGGCCGGTTCGACCCGGCCATCGAGGCCATCCCCACGATCGGCACGCTGGCCGTGCTCTTCGTCGGCACGCTGCGCGTGAGCAGCGGCCAGCTCACGGCCGCCGAGGTCGTCCAGATCGCCTACCTCTTCTCCATCCTCGCGTTCCCCGTTCGGGCGCTCGGCTGGGTCCTCGCCGAGCTGCCGCGCGCGGTCGTCGGCTGGAACCGCGTGTCGGCGGTGCTCGACGCCACGGGCAGCATGACCTTCGGCGAGCGCTCGCTCCCGTCCGGCACGGCGAGCCACCTGCAGACCGAGCGGCTCGCCTACGCCTACGAGATCGAGACCGAGACCGGCGAGGTCGACCTCAACCCAGCCGTCGTCGACGTCACCCTCGACGTCGCGCCCGGAGCGACGGTCGCGATCGTCGGACCCACCGGCAGCGGCAAGTCGACGCTGACCAACCTCGTCATGCGGCTCGTCGACCCCGACTCGGGCGCCGTGCTCGTCGACGGCGTCGACCTGCGCGAGGTGCGCCGGGGTGGTGTCAGCGACGTCGCCGCGCTCGTGGCGCAGCAGACCTTCATGTTCGACGACAGCGTCCGCGGCAACATCACACTCGGTGCCGAGCTCGACGACGAGAGCGTCTGGCGTGCCCTGCACGTCGCGCAGGGCGCCGGCTTCGTCGAGAAGCTGCCCAACGCGCTCGAGACCCGGGTGGGCGAACGCGGCGCCAGCCTCTCCGGGGGCCAGCGCCAGCGAATCGCCTTGGCGCGCGCTGTGATCCGCGAGCCCCAGCTGCTCATCCTCGACGACGCCACCTCCGCCGTCGACCCCAGCGTCGAGCAGGCCATCCTGGCGCGGCTGCGTGAGGCGAGCTCGGGGACGACCGTCCTCGTCGTCGCCTACCGGATGGCCACGATCCTGCTCGCCGACGAGGTCGTCTACATGGAGGCCGGTCGCGTCGTGGACCACGGCTCCCACGACCAGCTGCTCGGCAGGTGCGTGGGCTACGAACGGCTCGTCACGGCATACGCCCGCGAGGCCGCCGAACGCGAGGCGATCGCCGCCGACGAGGAGTACGCCGACGAACCCGGGCGCGGGGCCGACGCGGCCGAGGAGGTCTCCCGATGAGCATGCGGTCCCAGGTCCTCGTCGAGCACCACGGTGTCGCGACGGGCAAGGAGATGACGACGTGGCAGACGCTGCGTCGTGGCGTCGAGCTCTCACCCGAGCTGCGCAAGGGCATCTGGGTCACGGTGCTGCTC
>NZ_JBFULD010000077.1:0-13687 GCF_056400505.1 Terrabacter sp. P5_B1 | reverse complement strand
GTCGTAGCGTGCGACCCAGCGGTGCGCGCACTGCCGCGAGATGCCCATGGCCTTCGCGGCATGAGCCACCGCCCAGCCCTGGCGGCGGACCCGATCCACCAGCAGACGACGGCCATGGACGTTGAGACGGGCGTTAGCGTGGGACACGAGAACCTCCGGGCGGTGCGGGACGTAGACACTCCTCACCTCACCCGGAGGTTCTCCTCATCGTCAACGCC
Organism: Terrabacter sp. P5_B1; assembly: GCF_056400505.1. Taxonomy (NCBI): domain Bacteria; kingdom Bacillati; phylum Actinomycetota; class Actinomycetes; order Micrococcales; family Intrasporangiaceae; genus Terrabacter; species Terrabacter sp. P5_B1. The sequence goes on along the minus strand of NZ_JBFULD010000077.1, from coordinate 13,469 downwards.
TACCTGTCACCAACGTCCAGGCCGAGTACAGGTGTGAGCGCCGTTGGAGCGAGGCGAGAAGAAACACCCGCTCGCGGCCGCTCTGTACATCAGTGACGCGCCAGTCAAGTTCTACCTCGTCCACGTATCCTGCGAGCTCGCTGCTGGACCTGGAGGACCCACMGATGGAGGCGACGGACGGGGTCGTCCGTCGGTCAGCATTCCCCGGACGAGCGGGGAGACCAGGTAGAGGTCACTCGATGGAGGTGCGCCACACCGCCGCGAAGCGGCCACGTCCTTGCGCCCCGAAGCGGCCACGTTCTTCCGCCTCTTAAACTGCGCACTCGCCGCGGCAAAATGGGGGCGCCATACGGCGTCCGCACGCGCTGAGGCCTGTCCATGCACGGCTCTCGCGAAACGGCCCTGCAGTTCCATGAGGAATGCAGGGCCGCTTCGGCGTCGACGGAATGAGGACTAGGGCCTCACTTCACCGCGACGAACGTGTCATCGGACAGCATGTCGGGGGAAACAGACAGGACCCCGTCTTCCCAACCAGCCGCCGGCACCTCGAGCATGTCGTTGCCCTTCACGGACGCGCCCTTAAACACCTTGTCGAGCGAGGCGAATTGGTCCTTTGGGACAAACATTGTTGAGCCGCTGGTCGAGTCGATCGTGTTGCCCTGGGCGGTGACGAACTTGACGACCGCGAAGGCCGATGACCCCTGGGCGTCGTCACCGTTGTAGGTAGCGGTCAGATTGACGACCAGAAGTTTCTTGCCGGCCGCTGGCCTCTGCCCCAGCGAGTCCTTGTCTGCGGTCTTGACCGAGTTGATGGTGACCGTCCAGTCGCCGCCCTTGATCGCGGATCCGATGGGAGCAGGCTTCTCTCGAGACGCCCCCAGTTCCTTGTCAGCTGCGGCGGCGCCGCTCGAGGCCGCCGGAACCTTCACGCTCGTATCCACGGTGGTCTTGACCGCCTCATCAACGGCGTTGACGAAGGCGACGTTGACGACGATCGCGATGACCACCGCGAGCACTCCGAGAATGAGTCCGCTGAGAGCGAGACCCTTGCCCGTACCCACCTTCTTGGACTTCGCGAGGCCGACGGCAGCAAGGATGGCGCCCAGCACACCGAGGATCAGTCCAACGATGTTGAGCACGGGGATCCACGAGGCGAGCAAACCGAGCAGGCCAAGCACGAAGCCCGCTGTGGCAAGGCCGTTGCTGCCGTTCACTGGGGGAGGTCCTGACAGGCCCTGCTCGGTCGGCGGGGACTGCGGAATCTGGGTGTCGGACATGGTTCCCTCTGTCTGTTGTATCGCTTGATCGAGGCCTCGCGGGGTCAGCGACGTCTCTCCCGCTCGGCGAATGGGAGGATACCTGGACAAATAGCTCGATGTGGGAGAACCCGAAATCGGCTCATGGTCACGTACTCGACATCATCGGTGACTGAGTAGGCCACGGGAGACCTTGCTTAAGAGTCACTTCGAAAGCGGAGTCGGGGTGGCCTCGCCAGTCGCTCAACTTCGGGGAAGCGACGGATGCAATTTGTGCTCGTTTTGCCGGGACAAGAGCGTGGCTTGCTCGACGACGATTTCTTCCACATCCCAGCGGTAGTGAGGGAAGGCTGAGTGCACCGTCTTGAGCCTGGCGATGTAGCAGGCCAGTCCGTCGGCGGCGCCGGAGCCGCCGCTCACCTGTTTGGAGACGAACTCACCCAGCTCATCGAAGCGGTGCTCGTTGCAGCGGGCGAGGTACCGCTCGTACAAGGCGGCTACCTCAGCGCGCTCGAGGCGCATGGGTCATGGTGACACGGCCCAGTGCTGGTGCGCCACGCCCGCGGCTTCTGATCAAGAAGGTGACGATCGCGGTCATGGCGCGACCCGGACGATCGCAACAGTGCGTCGATTGCCGCCAGTGAACACACTCCCTCCAGCACCACAATCGGCTTACGTCTTCGCTGCTGCGCCTAGCTCGTGAAGCACGAACCCAGGCCGAGCTGCCTGAGGCCTTCTCGGTCACCAGAACCGAAGTCGCGTTGGGCGATGTTGTCCTCGTACATGAGTTGGTCTCGCGCGGGCACGTGACTCAGGCCGGCCAGGTGGCCGAACTCGTGCATGACGATCGCGCGGGCGGCAGCCCAACCGTCAGCTCGCTGCAGAACTTCACGAAACTGGGGTCCGTCGAGATTGACGGTGCCACTGACCCAGTGCTGCTGCGAAGGTGTGTAGTACGGCGCCCCGGCGGGTCCGGCAAACCCGGCCACAGGGCCTTGCAGCTCGGGAACCACTGAGGGATCGGTCCACGCCACGAGGACGGGCGACCACCGGTTCCCATAGCGAGACTTCTCAACCGGCGCCCGTCGGGCTGTCGGCGTCTCCGTCGTCGCACCCTCGATCACGAACTGCAGTCCCGTCGCGGCGCTAACGGAGCCGGCCGCTTCGCGAATCAGCTCGTCGGCCCCAGGAGGCGCCGCGGCATCGTTGACAATCAGATGGATTGGACGGCACGGGTCCCAAGAGACAGGCCGGCCCCCGAGCTCGGGGATGGTCTTCATGAAGACGTAGTCGGTGGACGACGACAGGCGCGGACCAGGCGTACTGAGCGCCTGAGTCCGGGCGTCCGCCGGCGCCGGGGGCCACAGGTCCCGGGTATCCGAAGGGCTCCGACCGGTCAGGGACGCGCCGTTGACCCAGCTGGGCACGTCGCCCTTTGGGATGGGTACCCCACCCGCAACTGCACTACTTCCCAGGTTCCCGACCAGGGCCGGGTGAAAATGGAGGGCGGCCGCGACAACGAGCAGAGCGATCATCAGGGGTACGGCGGTAGAGCCGCGGAGTCGACTTTTCAACGCACGACGGCCTCTCCCGCGACGAGTCGGTGGGTGCGGGACAACCGGCGCGGGCCACGGTGTCTCGATGCGTCTTGTGCGAGGACGCTGGCGTCCCGCTTGTAGGTCGGCGAGGCACCACAGACACAGCAGCTCAGATCGACCTCCGAGCTGCCCGGCGCGTTCGCCGGGGCGCAGATCTTCCCCACACGCGCACCGAACCGCGCGACCTACGGGGACCATCTCCACGCGTTCCTGCATGACGCCCCCCCCCCCGAAACTCGGTCCCCTGATTGCCGGAGTGATGAGTATCAGCGACCTCGGCAACGACCACTGCGAAATGGGCATAAGTGACGAATCCCAACATGAACGGGCGGCCTACTCACCGACCGAGCAACAAGCGCTCGCCCGTAGCCGCGCACCTCAAAGACCCGACCCACACCGCCGCTATCGACCAGCCGGACTTTGACCCATATAACCCTTGATGATCGCGCCTTCCTTGACTTGACTCGCGAGGGCAACACCCGCACAGCAGCCCAGGCTCTCAAGCGCAGTGCCCGCTGATGTGGTCCTTCGCGATGCCGGGGGCTAGTGGGAGGCTTGGCGAGCGGCCATGTGGTACTGCTTGAGGACCCGAGGGGCCGGGGCGGCGGTGCGGATCTCGCTCTCGGCCGCGGACCACTGCGGTGGCTCATCAGCTTGGGACAGGACCCACGCGGCCTGACGAGCGGCGCCGTCAGCGACGTACTGCCCCGCGGCAGGCACGAGAACAGGTACCCCGAAGATCGAGGGGGCGATGGCTCGTACGGCGGCGGACCGGGCACCCCCGCCGAGCAGGGTGACGCGGTCGACGGTGGTTCCCTGCCTGCGTACAGCTTCGATGCCGTCCGAAATGAGGCAGAGCATTCCCTCGACCGCGGCCCGGGCGACGTTCTCCCTCGTCATCGACGCGAGCGTCATCCCGTGCAGGGAGCCGGTGGCGTGCGGCAGGTTAGGCGTGCGCTCCCCCTCCAGGTAGGGAACGTGCACCAGCCCCTGCGCGCCAGGCTCAGCGGCCAGCGCGAGCCGGCTGAGCCCCTCATGGTCGACGCCGAGGACGCGCGCCGTCGCCTCGAGCACCCGCGAGGCGTTGAGCGTGCAGACCAACGGCAGGTAGTGGCCGGTCGCATCGGCGAACCCCGCCACCAGGCCGGACGCGTCGGCGGTTGCCGTCGCCGAGACCGAGGCGACCACCCCCGACGTCCCTAACGACACCGAGGTGTCGCCAGGGCGCAGCAGCAGGCCGAGGGCGGCCCCGGCGTTGTCGCCGCACCCCGGTCCGAGCCGCAGATTCCTGGGGCCGCGTCCCGGGTCACCTGAGCCCGCGGCCTCCCGCGGACCAAGCACTCGCGGCAGCACGAGGCGCTGCGCGGCCGCCGGACTCAGCCGCAGGGCCATGGCGAGAAGGTCGTACCGGTACTCGTTCGCCGAGGCGTCGAAGTAGCCCGTGCCTGAGGCGTCCGACCGGTCCGTCACGAGGGTGTCCAAGGACGTCGCTCCGCTGAGACGCCACGTGAGCCAGTCGTGCGGAAGAGCGACGGCCGCAAGGGCGCTCGCGTGCTCGGGCTCGTGCTGAGCCAGCCAGCGCAGCTTCGCGACGGTCAGGGACGCCACCGGGACCGAGCCCACAGCGGCCGCCCAACGCTCGGCGCCCTGTGTCGCGTCGGTGTCGCCGTCGCCGAGCTCGACGACCAGGTCGGCGGCTGCACCGGCCGATCGTGTGTCGTTCCACAGCAGCGCGGGCCGGATGACCGCACCCCGGCCATCCAGGCACACCAGTCCATGCTGCTGCCCCGCCACCGACACGGCAGCCACATCGTCCAGCCCGCCTGCCTCGGCCACGGCCTGCTGCAGCGCCTCCCACCAGCGCTCGGGATCGATCTCGGTCCCCGGGGGGTGCGGCGCGGTCCCCTGACGCACGAGCCGACCCGACTCCGCCTCGCGGATGACGACCTTGCAGGACTGGGTGGAGGAGTCGATGCCGGCGACGAGGTCCATGGTTGCGCTCAGCCGATCAGGTGCTCGAGCGCGAGCTGCTGGAGGTGGACGAAGCGGTAGTCGCCCTCCGCCGCCTGATCCGGGTGAAAGCCGTCGTCGGTGGCCAGGAGGTCCTCGACCATCTCCCCTCGGCGAGGGTCGGCTGGGCGAGGTCGAAGAAGCCGGCGTACGTCATGGCCGTCTGCACCCGCGGGTCTGCGCGGAACGCCTTCGCCTTCTCCCCGAGCATCAGGTACGTCGACATGCACGCGCGCGCAGAGTTCCAGACGCCGTCCATGTGCTCCGTGCGCGACGGCTTGTAGTCGAAGTGCCTCGGTCCGGTGTACCGGGGGCCGTCCGGGTATCCCGGGAAGCCGTTCTCCACGGGGTCGACGGTGAAGAAGGCCGACATCAGGTCGCCGTGGCCGATCGTTGTGTCTGTCGTCTCGAAAAGCACAGTCGAACGTCCGATCCTCGCGGCCACCGGATCCATCGTCATACCTCCGCCGAAAGAGAGATGTTCCTAACGCCCCGCGCATCTCGCCGGGACCTACGGTGGTGCTCGGCCTGGCTCCGCTCGAACCTGGAGCCGAGGCCGAGTCTCAGGGCGCCTTCGCCTTGACGGCGAGCACCGCGCACGGCGCATCGAGCAGCACCTGCTGCGCGGTGCTCCCCAGGAGGAGCTTGCCGACGGGGCTGCGGTGCCGAAGACCGATGACGATCAGCGCGGCGTCCTGTTCTTCGGCGATCCGCAGGATCTCGTCGGCGGCGGCGAGGCCGGTTGTCGGCTGGAGCATCTCGTGGCTGATCCCCGCGGCGTTGAGCTCGGCCTCGATGGCATCGATGTCCTTGGGGCTGGCAAACAAGGGGCTCGCGTAGTTGCCGTGCTGGCCGGTGTTGACGACGATGAGCCGTCCGCTGCGAAGCAGGGCCTCGTCCTTGGCCCTCTCGAATGCCGCGATGCCTTCGGGGCTCGGGATGTAGCCCACCACGATGACGTCGGTCACGGCGACGGCTCCAGGCGCGTGGCCCCGGTCATGATGGCCACCCCCTCACCCATGTCGTGGGTCTGCGGGGTGACCACTCCGGCACGGCCGCCGAGCCGCTGGATGTGGATCCGGTCGGCGACCTCCCACACGTGGGGCATGTTGTGGCTGATGAGGATGATCGACAGGCCCTTGTCGCGCAGCTGTTTGATCATGTTCAGGACCATGCCGGACTCCTTGACGCCGAGGGCGGCGGTGGGCTCGTCGAGGATGACGACCTTGCTGCCGAAGGCCGCGGCGCGGGCCACGGCGACGGCCTGGCGCTGACCGCCAGAGAGCGTCTCGACGGCCTGGCTCATGTTCTGGATGGTCTGGATGCCGAGGTCCTGCACCGACTGGCCGGCCCGCTTTTCCATGCCCTTCTTGTCGAGCATCCTCAGCACCGAGCCCAGCAGCCCCTTGCGGCGCTCCTCGCGGGCCAGGTAGAGGTTGCTGGCGATGTCGAGGGCGGGGATGACCGCCAGCTGCTGGTAGACGGTCTCGATGCCCGCCTCGCGGGCGTCCTGGGGCTTCTTGAAGTGGACCGGCTGCCCGTTCAGGGTGACATCGCCGGAGTCGGGGACGTACGCCCCGGTGAGGCACTTGATGAGGGTCGACTTGCCTGCACCGTTGTCACCGATGACCGCGAGGACCTCGCCGGGGTACAGGTCGAGGTCGACCCCGTCGAGGCCGATGACGCGGCCGAAGGTGATGACGAGCTTGCGCGCCGAGAGCACCGGGTCCTTGCTGTAGATGTCTTCCTTGCCGGCGGGGACGCCCCCGTAGGCAACTTCCATGGTGGGCGTGCTCATGCCTTCACCTTCCTGATCCACTGGTCGACCGCGACGGCGACGATGACGAGGATGCCGGTGGCCAGCACGCGCCACTGCTGGTCGACACCCATCTGGGAGAGCCCGAACTGCAGCGTCTGGACGATCAGCGCGCCGATCGCTGTCCCGATCAGACGGCCGCGGCCGCCGAAGAGGCTCGTGCCGCCGATGACCACCGCGGTGATGCTCTGCAGGTTGGCGTCGGGGACGGCGTTCGGGGTCGCCGCGCCGGCCCGCCCGATGAGGATCCACGCAGCGAGCCCGTAGATGAGCCCGGCGACGGCGTAGACGGCGAGCAGGATCCGCTTGCTCGGCACACCCGACAGACGCGCGGACTCGGGGTCGTCGCCGACGGCATACACGTATCGGCCCCAGGCGGTCTGGGCCAGGACGAAGCCCACGACGATATAGATGAGGACGACCAGGACGATGCCCCAGGTGAGCCGGAAGTTGCCGATGCCGAAGCCGTCGCCGAGGAAGTTGAGGATGTCGGGGAGATGAGCGGACTGGATGCTCTCACCGCCGGAGTAGAGCAGCGCGATGGCGGTGTAGATGCTCAGCGTGCCCAGGGTGACGATGAACGGCGGCAGGTTGAGTCGGGTGACCAGGAGCCCGTTGAGGGCGCCAGCCGCCAGCGCGAGCACGAGCCCGATGAGCAGGGCGAGGATGCCCGGCATTCCGTCGTCCTTGGCCAAGGTGGCCATGACCATCATTGAGAGCACCATGATCGCTCCCACGGACAGGTCGATGCCCGCGGTGAGAATCACGAGCGTCTGGCCCACCGCGAGGGCCGCGACGACCGCGGTCTGCTGCAGCAGGATCCCCATCGAGTTTGCCGTGAAGAAGGTCGGCGTCGCGATGTAGAACGCCACGAAAGTGATCAGGAGCAGGAACAGCGGGCTCAGCCAGGGGCGGGCGTGCAGCTGGTGCTGGACTCGCTGCAGCGGGGAGTGCTGCCGCCGAGCGAACTCGGCGGCAGCAGAGTCAACGGTCGTCATGGTCAGTTGCCCCAGCAGATCTTCGCGCCCTGGTCAGAGGTGATGCTCTGGACTCCTGCGACCGGCTTGTCCGTCACCAGTGCGACTCCGGTGTTGTAGAAGTCCAGGCCAGGAGATGTCGTCGGCTTCGCGCCGCCACGCGCGATCTTGGCGATGGCCTCCATGCCCAGGGTCGCCATCTTGAGCGGGTACTGCTGCGCGGTCGCCCCGATGACGCCGCTCTTGACGCTGGCAACACCGGCGCAGCCGCCGTCGACCGAGACGATGGTGGCGGTCGTGTTGGCAGCCTTCAGCGCCGCGTTGGCGCCCACCGCGGTCGGCTCGTTGATCGTGTAGACGAGGTTGATGTTCGGGTTCTTCGAGAGGCACTTCTCCATGGCCGTGCGGCCGCCGTCCTCGGCACCCTGCCCCGCCTCGTTGCAGACAATGGTGTAGTCGCCACCCTTGCCGCCGGTGTACTTGCCGGTCTTGGCCTCGTCACCGTTCTTCTTCGGGTCATTGACGGGGATTCCCATGCCCTCGAGGAAGCCCTGGTCGCGGTTGTAGTCGACCGAGACGATCTTGTCGTTGAACAGGTCGAGCAGGGCGATCGTGGCGGCCTTGCCGTTCAGCGTGGCGGCGGCCCACTGGCCGTCGAGCTTGCCTGCCTCGCGGTTGTTGGTGGCGAACGTGATGTCGACGGTGTTGGCCGGGTCGGGGGGGGTGTCCAGCGCGATGACGAACAGGCCCGCGTCGCGCGCCTTCTTCATCGCGGCGTTGACGCCGGTGCTCATCGGCGTGATGAGGATGCCCTTGTCACCGCGGGCGATGGAGTCTTCGATCGCCGTGATCTGGCCCTGGTCGTCACCCTCCTGCTTGCCCGAGGCCACGGTCAACTTGACGTTGTTCTTCGCGGCGTCGGCCTTGGCGCCCTTCTGCATGGCGACAAAGAACGGATTCGTCGAGTCTTTGGTGATGATTGACACCCCGACGGGTGCCTGACCGCCGCTCCCGGTGTCGGAGCTGCTGCCGCGGTTGCACGCGGCGAAGGAGACGGCCGCGGAGGTTGCCGCCGCGACAGCGAGCACGCGGCGGAGGGAGGGGTTCCTCAGGGTCATGCGAGTCATGGTGACCACTTCTCTCTGGGCGAGCTGGCGCCCCGTGACAACGTTGTCAGGACGTTTCTAGTCGCCGTTTGGCGGATTGTCAATGGGTGCGATACAACTACAGGCGTGACCGTGACATCGATGTCAAACAAGGCCCCGCGCCGTCCCCGTGCGACGATGCGCGACGTCGCGGCCTTGGCCGGGGTCAGCATCAAGACCGTGTCACGCGTCGTCAACCGGGAGGCCGGAGTGACCCCCGACGTCGTGGCCAGGGTCGAGAAGGCCGTCGCCCAGCTCGGCTACCGCCACAACCTCGCCGCCAGCAACCTGCGGCGGGTCAACAGCCGCAGCGCCATGATCGGGGCTCTCCTGCAGGATGTGAGCAACAGCTTCTCAGCCAGCCTCCTGCGCAGCCTCGAGGACGCGGCCCGCGACCGCGACGTGGTCATTATCGCCTCGAGCCTCGACGAGGAGGCCGACCGCGAGCGTAAGCTCGTCGAGGGCCTGGTGCGGCGCCGGGTCGACGGCCTCCTGCTCATGCCGGCGACCGACCGCCAGGACTACTTGTCGGACGAGCTGCGCAGCGGTCTGCCGGTCGTCTTCGTGGACCGTCGGCCCAACGGCGTCGACGCCGACTCGGTCACCATCGACAACGCCCTAGGCTCCCAGCTCGCGGTCGAGCACCTCGTGGCCCACGGCCACCGGCGCATCGCGATGCTCGGCGACCTGCCGACGATCCAGACGGCCTCCGCGCGCGCCCGTGGCTTCCGGGCGGCACTGGCCAAGGCGGGCATCCCCGAGGATGCCGGCCTCGTGGAGATGTCGCTCCGATCATCCGAGGACGCCATCGCTGCGGTGGGTCGCCTGCTCGACTCTGCCGAACCCCCGACCGCACTCTTCGCGGCGCGGAACTCACTGGCGATAGGCGCACTTCGCCTGCTCCACCAGCGCGGCGCCTCGCGGCGGATCGCCCTCGTCGGCTTCGACGACTTCCCCCTCGCCGACATCGTCGACCCCCCGCTGACTGTCATCCGCCAGGACGTCACCGCCATCGGCGCAGCCGTCGCGCGGCGGCTGTTCGCCCGCATCGACGGGGACGACTCCGTGCCCGAGCACATCGTGCTCACCCCCAAGCTCGTGCCCCGCGGCTCGGGCGAGATCCGCCCCTAAGCCTCGATCCACCGATGGGCTGATGGCGTGGCGTTGATCCTCGTCTCGGGCTGAGGCGGGGACGAGGGGCGTGCGGGATCGCCCGACCTCGCTGTCGAGGTGTTCGACTCCGGGTTCCTCGGCTCGCGCCGCCTGCCGCTGGGTGGTCCGGACAGAGCCGTGGCGGGCGGGTCGTCGACGCGGTCGAACAGCCGGGTCCACGGCTCCTGCCAGGGCCACGCTTGGGGCAGGTGCAAGGTGGTCCGGCGGGCGAGGTCGCGACCCGGGCGGGCACGTGGATCAGCTTGCGACGGACCATCGCGGTGGTCGCTTTCGCGAACTCGGTCGCCGCGGGGCCGAATGGCCACACGATTTGGATCGAGCTGATGATGGGCAGCGCATATCGCCCACGGAAATCGAGCAGTTCCAGGGAGTCGACTTCACCAACGTAGATGGTGCTGACGCGCTGCAGATCATGAAGTCCATCCCTGAGCCCGCGGTCAAGCGGACGTTGGCCCAGGTCGCAGGAGAGCCCGTCATCCCGGAGGGCTGGGGCGGTGAGCAGAGCGACTTTTGGACCACTCGGCTAAAGGTCCACGGCAAGGCCTACACCGCCGCCTTCTTGCTCAAGGGCCCAGCCGGAGGCCGCTTTTCGCGCCCCATGACCATCGGGATGCTTGGGAAGAACGGGGATCAACTTCAGCGCCTATCCGGCACGCCCGCTGAGGTACTCGTGCTGCAGCACTGTCTCGAGATCAGACCTGAGGTAATTGCCATACTGCGCAGCTTGGCCTCTGACTTCCGAAGCGTCCGGCACTACATGGTGATCGATGGGTACGACACCTACGCCATCCTGAGACACACGCGCGGTGTCGACCAGCGGCACGGCAAAGTGGCTTCGCCAGAGACATTTAGCCCGCCAAAGTGAGTCCGCGGAGGCAGCCAGTCACTTGCGTCTTTCCGCCGCGTCAAGGCGCCGGCTGAGGCGTCCCGGCCCGGCCGGATTCACACAGCTCGTCCGCATTGTGGGCCTGAAATCCCCGTTCGAATCGTGTCCGCTCCAGAGAGGGCGATGGTCCCCAGCGGGTCGTAGGCTCGCGCCATGAGCGAACGGGTTGCTGTCTACATCGACTTCGACAATGTGGTCATTTCCCGTTACGACGACATTCACGGCAAGCAGGCCTGGCGAAAGGACGATCCGCGCAAGCGTGGGCGGTCCGCGACGTCGACCGACCCGATCGACGTGAAGTTGGCCGCGGCCCAGGTCGATATCGGGGCGATCATCGACTACGCGGCTTCCTTCGGCAGCGTGTCGCTGAGCCGGGCCTACGCCGACTGGTCGGTCCCCGCGAACGCGGCATACAAGGACGAGCTGATGGGACGAGCTCTTCACCTTGTTCAGTTGTTTACGGCCTCTGGTGTGAAGAACGGAGCAGACATCCGGCTCGCCGTAGACGGTGTCGAGGACCTCATGCGCCATCACGAGATCTCGCACGTGGTTCTTGTTGCCGGAGACTCCGACTACGTCCCACTTGCGCAGAGCTGCAAGCAACTCGGTCGCTACGTGGTCGGCATAGGCGTCGCCGGCTCAACCAGCAAGGCGTTGGTGTCCGCCTGCAACGAGTTCATCGACTACGCCCACCTGCCCGGGGTCACGCCGCCGCCGGTGGCCAAGCAGGTAGTGGCGAAGGCGCCGGCCAAGAAGGCCGTCGCCAAGAAGACTCCGGCACGAAGGTCGGTATCGGCGGATCCCGCAGCAGAGGAGGCGACCGACCTGCTCGTACGCGCGATTCGGGTCGGCCTGCAGAAGGGCGATGACGACTGGGTCTACGCCGCTGGGGTCAAGAGCCAGATGCAGCGAATGGATCCGGCCTTCACGGAGAAGTCGCTCGGGTTCCCAACGTTCCGAGACTTCGTGGAGTCGCGGAGCGACAAGGTCGTGTCCAAGCAGCACGCCAATGGACAGGTGACCGTGCGGCTGGCCTGAGCTACCGCTCTGGCCGCCGGTGGCCGCTTTCGAAGGTGCGTCACGCCGCACAAGAGGGGCCAATCCCGAAGGTGCGCTCCCGCCTAGCAGACAGCGTGGCCAGGAAGTTCGGTTCGCCTCGACCGACAGCGCACGCCAACCGCACCATGCCTTGACCGCACGATTAACGCAGCAGGCTAACACTTCGTATCGGGTGTGGCTTCGCGGCTCGCACGTAGCGGCTGAACCGGGTCTTCCCTCCTGCCGAACTCTGAACGCGCGCTCGCGGCGATAGTTTCGTGTTTACTCCAAGGTCCACATTGCCTGGAGCTTGAATGGACCCTCGAACGTGTCGGTTGACTCAGCAGCGTTCGGGCCTGTGGAGGGTCCGCGCTGTTCGGCAAGCACGACGTGTTTCTCTTCGTAGTCGACAGCTACTCTGCGCCCGGTTGCATAAACCATTTCAAGAGTCTGTTGCAACCGTAGGGATTGCGTGTAAACATTGACGGTCTGGCCGTCCCCTGTACTCAGCGTAGCAAGACAACCGACCGCGTCAGTACCGGTGACGTCGCTAACATAGTCAGCACTGTTGATGAAGGTGATTCTGCCCGTGCTTTCACTCATCGCTGCTCCTAGCTGGCTGCGTCTAACGTGTTTTGAGTGTTTCTGGGTGGGCCAGACATCAGGGCAACTCCGTTGTAGGGAAGGAGAGCAATCTGGCCCTTCGGGGATCGTCATTCAGGCTGTCCGTAGTCCAGCCGCGATAAGCCCAAAGCGCGTGTCCAGTATGGCCGTCTCGATGCCCGAACTGGCCCTTAATCATTGGGTCCTGCCCCGCGTGCTCGCAATCGACCTCCAGCGGTGAACCTCAGTCAGTTGCCACGGGTGAACGCATGAGAATCCGGTGCACTGCGCTGCCGCCCGCGCGACCTCGGGTTGCCAGCGGGGGGAAAGCCTGTCCGATCGCGGCTCGTGTCCATCGCGACTGCACGGCCACGATTTCGGCCGGACCCTTGAACCCCTCGGCCTGGCGACAGCCGCTGGCAGGTCGGCGGCAACCGTCCCCAATGACGAGAATGCGGCGGTGAGTGCGCATCCTGCGGTCCGGCGGGTGCCTCGGGAACCTACGAGACTTGCCTCGTCCGACCCTACCGTCGACCCTGCCAGGGGACGGCCGCCATCGCCGACCAGTGCGGCCCTAGGCGCCAGGAGGCCCCTAGGCATCGGGAATTGGCGCGGGGTCATCCTGCCGGCAGCGGATAGCAGTGTCTTCTTACGCGCCTGTACCAGTGATCACCCACCGTGAAGCGAATTGCTCGGGGGACTCAACATGGCAAACAATTGGCGTGCCAAGATCTGGCGGGAAAAAGATGATGTCGGTCGGTGTGGCTTTCTCCTGCGCTGCTTTGGCTTGATCCGCGACGAGAACACCGTTCACCGTCTGACCCTCACCGAGAAGAATATCGGTGACCGTGCCCACCAGGTCATCGGCCATGCGCTGCCTATCCTCGTCGTTGAGTTTCAGCTCGAAAACGCTGAGCTTCACGTCTCGGGTCCCGACCAACCTCAGCCGCTCAGATGGATCTGCCAA
>NZ_JBFULD010000076.1:0-13695 GCF_056400505.1 Terrabacter sp. P5_B1 | reverse complement strand
GGTGGCCGGCTGCGTGGCTCTCGCGGAGGGCGTCATCGATGAAGGGCGCACTGTTGCGGTTGCCCCAGACGACCGGTGAGTCGACGCCCCGGGCGTCGAGCTCGGCTCGCAGCGCGGCGATGAGGGCACGGTTCTGGTCGTTGATCGGGCTGCGACCACCGAAGTGGTGGTAGTGCTCGCCGACGGCCTCGAGCCGCTCGTCCGGGATGCCGCGGCCGGCGGTGACCCGTCGCAGGAAGGGCATGACCTCGTCGGGACGCTCTGGTCCGCCGAAGCCCAGCAGGAGCACCGCGTCGTAGGGGGCGAGCTGGGACGGCTCCGCAGCTGGGTCCGGGGTGCGGCCGGGCCGAGTGAGGTCCGKCTGGGCGAGGTCGGACTCGGTCGCGTCGGGCCTCGGTGTCGGGTCTGGTGTCATGTCTCCGCCATCGGTCGTGAACTGGGTTCGGGTTCGGGTTCGCGTGCATCCGTCGTTGGTCGCGGGCTCGTCGTGGGATGGGAGCGCAGCGGGGTCGGGGCGTTGAGGTGGAGGCGCACGGCGAGGATCCGCAGGGTGAAGACGACCGCGGCGGCAGTCCACAGCACCCAGTCCTGGAGGGACTCGAGCTGGGCCGCGACGACCACCACCACGGAGCCGAGCATCGCCGGCACGGCATACAGCTCGCGCCGCAGCACCTCGGGGACCTGGCCCGCGAGCACGTCACGCACCACGCCACCACCAACGGCAGTGATGACACCGACGAGGACGGCGGCGACGGGTGACACCCCCGGCGTGGTCACGGCCTTGAGGCTGCCCGCGACGGCGAAGGCACCGAGGCCGGCCGCGTCGAGGACTCGGACGAAGCGCGTGATGCGCTCGACGCCCGGATGGAACAGGAAGGTCACCAGGCCGCCGAGGGCAGCGGCGGTCAGCAGTCGCCAGTCGCTGATGCCGACCGGCGGGAGGTCGCCGATGAGGAGGTCTCGCACGATGCCGCCGCCGAGGGCCGCCGCGCACGCGAGCACGAGGACCCCGAAGAGGTCGAAGCGTTTCTTGACGGCGACGAGTCCGCCGGACAGCGCGAAGACGAACACGCCGACGAGGTCGAGGGCGAGCTGGGCGGACGCGAATGAGGTGGGCATGCCAGAGCAAACGGTACCCGTGCGGCGTGGGCGCTTTGGCGTGCACCCGAGCCGGTGGCATGCTCGACTGCACGGCGCACCGGTGAGCAGAGCATGCCCCCACCGGAGCCGCCGGCGCGCACATCAGGCACGACCACGCAGACTCGTTACCGGGAGACTCACCCATGCAGCACCTCAGGCTCGTCGGCGTCCACGAGGACGGACTGCACCTGCTGCTCGCCGACGACGAGGGCAACCGCTTCACCGTCCCCCTCGACGAGGCACTCCGTGCTGCGGCACGGCGCGACCGTCCGAGGCTCGGCCAGCTCCAGATCGAGATCTCCGGCGGCCTGCGGCCCAAGGACGTCCAGGCCATGATCCGGGCCGGCATGACGGCCGAGGAGGTGGCCGAGCGGGCAGGCTGGAGCGTCGAGAAGGTCCACCGGTACGAGGGCCCCATCCTGGCCGAGCGCGAGCACGTCGCCAGCCTGGCCCGTCAGGTGCGGCTGCGTCCCCGTGGCGGCTCGTACGGCGGGGCTCCCACCCTCGACGCCCGGGTCGCCGAGCGCCTGCGCACGCGTGAGATCGACGCCGACAGTGCCCAGTGGGACTCGCGGCGCACCGACAAGGGCGCCTGGACCGTGCTGCTCCTCTTCAACGCCGGCGGTCGGCAGCGCGAGGCCGCCTGGTCGTTCGACCCGCTCGCCCGCACCGTGTCGGCGGTCGACGACGAGGCCCGCTGGCTCAGCGAGGACGAGGACCAGCAGGCACCCGGCCCCATCCCCGCCCCGCACCTCGCGGCGTCCACCCGTCCGAGCCGTGTCTACGACGTCGAGGCAGAGGGCGGCGTGGGTGCGTCGGCGACGCGTCGCCGCGAGGGCGAGACCGTCGACCTCATGGCGGCCATGCGCGAGCGGAGCGCACAGCGTGGGCGTCGGCGCCGCCCGAAGTCGACCGAGGTGCCCGGGCTCGACGCGGCGCCGGAGGAGGCACTCCCGCTCGAGGAGGTGGCCCGCGACCCCGGCGCCGAGCTGCCGCCCCCGGCCCACACCCACCCCGAGGACGACCCCGAGGTCGTCAAGACCGGCACGGTCGAGGAGCGGGTCGGTGCCGAGGCCGCCCAGCGCAAGGTGCGTCGCACCGAGCCCACCCAGCCGATGCGCCAGGTGCCCAGCGACTCGACCCAGGCCGACCCCGCGCCCCCGGTCCAGTCCCCCGCCCAGCCTCCGGCCGAGCCGGATTCTCTCCTCGCGGACGAGGAGAGCGAAGGACACACCGACGACGTCGAGCAGGTCGCCGGCGAGGCAACCGCGCAGACGGGAGCCGTGGACCCCGTGCAGTCGGTGGACGTCGTGGACGACGTCGACGACGCGGACGACGCGGACGACGCGGACGACGCGGACGACGACGACACCGCAGCCACGGACGGCGACGAGGACCGGCACGAGGCGTCTTCCGACCCGGTGGCACACGACGAGCCCTCGTTCGAGGAGCGACCCGTCCGTCCGGCAGTGCGCCGGCGGCCAGAGCCTCGGCCGGTGTCCCGCACGGCAGCAGAAAGCAGCGGTGGCAACGACGACACCACCGAAGCCGCGGAGTCCGAAGCCTTCGACGAGGACGGCGGCGACCAGGGCGAGGGCGACGAGATCATCGAGGAGCGCCCACCGGCTCCGCGTGCGAAGCCGGCTCCCCGCCCCGCGCCGGCGGCGCGCAGGTCCGGCCGGCCGAGCGTGCCGAGCTGGGACGACATCATGTTCGGCCGCAAGAACGAGTGACCTGACCCGCGGCCGTCCCGATCGGCCCGCGAGAGGGCGGGACGGCATACCGCCCAGGGGGACCTCGCGAGGCTCAGTCGGCCTGCGTGATCGGCAGGGGCGGCAGGGGGCACACGTCGAGGTCGAAGGGCAGCACCTCGGGTGACACCGCGGCGGCTCGGGCAGCGTGCGAGGTCATCCGACGCATGTAGTGCCGGCGGCAGAGCACCTCGTACTCGACGACGCCTGTGGTTCCGGACTTCGTGTCGCCGACGACGACCTGCTCGCCCTCGACGACCATGCCCCCGTCCAGAACGCGTGCGTTCGTCGTGGCCCGCCGGCCGCACCAGCACAACGCCTCGACCTGGAGCACCTGCACGCGGTCGGCGAGCTCGATGAGCCGCTTGCTGCCGGGGAAGAGCTCCGTGCGGAAGTCCGCGGTGATCCCGAAGGCGAAGACGTCGACGTCCATCTCGTCGACGATGCGCGCGAGCTGCTCCACCTGGTCACCGGTGTAGAACTGGGCCTCGTCGCAGATGAGGTAGTCGATGCGCGTGCCCGCGGTGGCCCGCTCGACGATGGACTCCCAGAAGTCGAGGTCGTCGCCGACCTCGAGCGCACCCGTGGACAGACCGAGGCGCGAGCTGAGGACGTTGCTCCCGGCTCGGTCCATCTTCGTGAAGATGAGTCCGACCCGACCGCGCGCGCCGTGGTTGTGGTCCATCTGCAGGGCGAGGGTCGACTTGCCACAGTCCATGGTTCCCGAGAAGAAGACGAGCTCAGCCACGAGGCACCACCCTAGGTGCCCCGGCGGGGCGGCACCACGACCACCGGTACGGCGAGTTCCGCATCGCTGGTCGACCCGTGCACGCCCAGCAGCGCAACGACCTGGGGTCGCATGAGTCCCGAGTGGACGACGGCGAAGGAGCCATTCATGACGACGACGAGGTCCCCGATCCGGCCCTCGACCCCGAGTCGCACCGGACCGAGCCAGCCCTCGTCGACGAGTCGCTCACGGCTGAGGATGCGGGTCCGGTCGCCGAGCCGCGACGCCCACGCGGCCTCGACATCCGCGGTCGCGCCCGGTTCGGTGTAGAGCTGCAGGTTGCGCGGCTCGCCGCCGAGGTGACGCACGCCCGCCATGAGAGCCGGCTCGTGCACGAGGTCGATGCGGTCGTGGAAGGGAACGTCGACCATGCCGTGGTCGGCGGTGACGACGATCGACGTGTCGTCCGGCACCCGCGCAGCCAGCTGCCGCAGCGCGGCGTCGACGGACTCCACCTCGTCGCCCCACTGCCAGGACTGGCAGCCGTGCACGTGACCGACCTTGTCGACCTCGCCCCAGTAGAGGTAGACGAGCGAGCGCGGCGTCGTGCGCACCGCGGCCACCGCTGCCTCGACGCGGTCCTCGAGCGAGCGCGCCGCGCGGAAGCGACCGCCGCGGAGGGCCGCCGTCGTGAGGCCCGACCCGTCGAAGTAGTGCGGGCCGACCATCGTCACCGACACACCGTCGTTCTCGGCGGCCTCKAAGACGGTCTCGTTCGGCTGCCAGGCCCGGGGGTCGGGTCCGTCCTCCCACGACAGCTCGTTGAGCAGCCGGTCGGTGGCCGGGTCGAGCACATGCATGCCGACCAGTCCGTGGGAGCCCGGCGGAAGACCCGTGCCGAAGGTCCCCATCGACGTCGCGGTCGTCGTCGGGAATCCGCACGGCACACGGTGCGCGGTCGCGAGGTGGCTGCGGAGGAAGGGCGCGTGGCCACTGCGCTGGCGCAGCAGGTCGTGGCCCAGCCCGTCGACGAGCACGACGACCGTGCGTGGCACCGCGGGCAGGTCGAAGACGTCGCGACCGGCATACCGCTGCACCCCGAGGCGGTCGGCCACCGACGGGAGGACGGACGCAAGCGTGCCCGCGGACCAGTCGGTCGGCGCGGAGGCGTCGGCAGTCACGTCGGCAGTCACGTCGGCAGCCACGGCGGGCGGCTCAATGGGCCATGCCGCCACCGATGCTCGCCGAGAGCACCCGGGCGAAGTGCATGGCCCGGCCCACGGCGTCCTCGCCGTCGGCGGCCGAGCTGATGCGCAGCGAGATGTCGTCGGAGGCGATGGTGCCCTCGAAGCCGTGGTCGGCCGTGCAGTCCGGGTCGCCGCACTGGGCCGGGATCATGTCGAGGCGGCTGACGGCCCCCCACCCGAGGGTCAGCGTGAGGTCACGTCCGTGCGTGCCGGGCGTGAAGGTGTCGGGCTGCGCCACGACATGGGTCAGCATGACGCCGCGCACTGCCGCGAGCGGCACCGTCTCGGTGGTGGCCGTCGCCATGAGCTTGTCCTCGGACTCGGCATGGTCGTCGGCGTGGGCGATGACGAGACGCAGCGGCGTGACGACGAGGACGGTCACGTGGCGTCGCACGGTCTCGTGGTCGAAGGTCGTCTCCTGGTGCACGAGGTGCGAGACGACCTCGTCGTCGGCGATCGCAGACTCGACGACGTCGCAGACGAGGGACGGGTAGTAGCCGGCCCGCGTGATCGCCTCGGTGAGGTCTTCGGGGAGGGCTCGGCCGGTGCCCGGGATGGCGTGTCGCATGACCCCATCCTTGCACTCGTGCGCCGTGGGTCCCGCCGCGCCGCCCACAGCCCCGCCCACAAGGTCGCCTCGGGTCCCAGTTGCCGTGGACGCGGTCAGGTCATCCGTCGGCGGCCGGGGTCCTTGCGCACGAGCGCCGGGCGCACGACGACCTCGGCGCCGAGGACGTCGACGCCACCGGTCCAGGCGTTGACGGGGTTGAGCTCCACCGACGACAGCTCGGGATGGTCGTCCGCGAGCACGGACAGACGGGCGATGAGGTCGGCGAGCGCGGCCCGGTGCACGGGGGCCGCACCCCGGTGACCGCTGAGGAGCGGCGCCGCCTTGACGCCGTCGATGAGGTCGGTGACGTCGACGTCGGTGAGCGGCGGGATGCGGTGGGCGACGTCTCCGAGCAGCTCCGTGGGAGGCCCCGCGACGGAGAAGCTGACGACCGGACCGAAGAGCGGGTCCTCGCTCGCCCGGATGACGCAGGAGACCCCGGGCACGGCCATCCGCTGCACGACGAAACGGTCAGCGCCCAGGGGCCCCAGCCGCTGGGTGAGCGAGGCGTGCGCGTCGCGGACCGCCTCGGCGTCGACGAGGTCGCCGCGGACGCCGACGAGACCCGGTTGGTGGCGCACGACGGGTGACGTGGACTTGAGGATGACGGGATACGTCAGCTCCGTCGCGGCTGCGACGGCGGCGTCGACACCGGAGACCTCCACCGCCGGCCAGACGCGTATGCCGTAGGCACCGAGCAGCTCGCGCGCCTCCTCACGCGTGAGCGCCCGCCCCTCCGGACTGCCGGCGAGGTGGGCCGCGATGAGCGCCTCCGCGCGGGGGCGGTCGATCCCGACCGGGGCGACCTGGGTGCCGCGGTCGCGCTGGCGCCACAGGGCGTAGCGGGTGACGGCGTTGAGGGCCCGGACGCCGTCCTCGGGCATGGAGTAGGCCGGCACGGAGCGCCGGATGCCGCTCTGCTCGTAGGAGAGCCCGTCGCCCACACCCCGCATGCCGAGGAACGTGGCGACACACGGCTTCTCGTGGTCGGCGACGATCGTGCGCACGGCCAGGTGCACCTCCTCGTCCGGGGTCACGAGAGGCGGGATGAAGGCCGCGACCACGCTGTCGACCTCTGGGTCGGCGAAGGCGGCGTCGAGCGCGGCCGCGAACTCCTCGGCGGAGGCCTGCGGCGCCAGCGACACCGGCCCGTGCGTGACCTTCAGGCCCCAGCTCACGCAGGCGCTCGCGCTGAGCGCTCCGAGGGCGTCGGAGTTGCCGACGATCGCGACGCGGTCCCCCTTGGGCAACGGCTGGTGGAGGGTCAGCTGTGCGACGTCGAAGAGCTGGTGGACGTTCTCGACGCGGATGACCCCGGCCTGTCGCAGGAGGGCGTCGAACGCCTGCGGGGGCACGTTGGTGACGCGAGTCCGGTGACCGGGCGGGGCGGCGAAGCTCGAGACGCCCGAGCTCACGACGACGACGGGCTTGACCGACGCGAGCGCCCGGGCGATGCGGGAGAACTTGCGGGGGTTGCCCATCGACTCCAGGTAGAGACCGACGGTGTCGGTCTCCTGGTCGTCGATCCAGTACTGCATGAGGTCGTTGCCCGAGACGTCGACACGGTTGCCGGCGGAGGCGAAGACGGAGATGCCGAGGCCCCGTCGGGCGGCCGACGCGAGCACCGCGACGCCGAGCGCGCCGCTCTGCGCGAAGAGGCCGAGCCGACCGGACGGGGGGATCACCGAGGCGAGGGTCGCATTGAGCCGGACCGCGGGGTCGTTGTTGATGAGACCGAAGCTGTTGGGACCGACGACGCGCATCCCGGCGCGACGCACCCGGCGACGCAGCCTCTCCTGCAAGCGGATTCCCTCCTCGCCCGCCTCGGCGAAACCCGCCGAGAGGACGAGCAGCGCCTTGACGCCGGCCTTGCCGCAGTCCTTGACGACGTCGATGGCCTGCGCCGCCGGGACGACGACGACGGCGAGGTCGACGGGCTCGGGCACGTCGCGGATGCTCGGGTAGGCCTTGAGTCCCTGGATCTGCTCCGCGACGCGGTGGATGGGGTAGAGCTCGCCCTGGAAGCCTGCTGCGAGGATGTTGCGCATCACGAGGGCGCCGATGGACTCCTCGCGCCGGCTGGCGCCGATGACGGCGACCCGCTCGGGGAAGAGGATCGTGCGCATGCTGAGCGCCTCGGCACGGTGCTCGCGGGAGAGCTGGACCGCCTTGCTCTGCTCGGTCGGCGAGATGTCGAACGACACCTCGACGACGCCGTCCTCGATGTGGTGGGTGACCTCGTAGCCGGCCTCCTTGAAGACCGTGAGCATCTTGCGGTTCTGCGGGAGCACCTCCGCGACGAACCGGTTGATCCCCATCTCCTGCGCGATGGCCGCCAGGTGCTCGAGCATGACCGAACCGATGCCCTTGCCCTGGAAGTGGTCCGAGATGTTGAAGGCGACCTCGGCCGAGCCCGGGTCGATGCGGTCGTAGCGACCGATGCCGATGATCTCGCTGTCGAGGGTCGCGACGAGGGCGACCCGGTCGCGGTGGTCGACGTGGGTGAACCGGTGGATGTCCCGGTCGCTCAGCTCGCGCAACGGCGCGAAGAACCTCAGGTAGATGGACTCCGCGGACTGCCGGCTGTGGAAGTGACGGATGCCCTCGGCGTCGGCGGGCGTGATGGGACGGACGTGGGCGACCGTGCCGTCCCGGAGGACGACGTCCGCCTCCCACTCGACCGGGGCACCGGTGGACTGCGCCGAGACTCGCTCGATCGCATCGGTGTCGTCGCTGAGCTCGCCACCCTCCATGGGGTCATCGTGTCACGCCGGCTTGAGCGACCCCGGGAGATGGGAGTCTGGTCGCATGGAGTTCACCGAGGTCGTCCGCTCCCGACGCATGGTTCGCCGCTACGACCCCGACCGGCCGGTCCCTGGGGAGGTCGTCGAGCGCTGCCTCGCCAACGCGGTCCGGTCCCCCAGCGCCGGGTTCAGCCAGGGCTGGGACTTCCTGGTCCTGACCACGCCGGCCGAGCGCGAGGGCTTCTGGGCCGCCACGACGGAGCCCGACGTGGYCGGCGACTCCTGGCTGGACGGCATACGGGCGGCTCCCGTGCTCGTGCTGTGCCTCTCGCACAAGGACGCCTACCTCGACCGCTACGCCGCGCCCGACAAGGGCTGGACCGACCGTGACGAGGCGCGGTGGCCCGTCCCCTACTGGGACGTCGACACGGGCATGGCGTCGCTCCTGATCCTGCTCACCGCCACCGACGCGGGGCTCGGCAGCCTCTTCTTCGGCGTGCCGCCGGAGCACCACGACGCCGTCCACAGTGCCTTCGAGATCCCCGTCAGCCGCACCATCGTGGGGGTCGTGTCGATGGGGTATGCCGTCCCGGGACCGAAGAGTCCAAGCCTCCGCCGGCACCGTCGAAGCGGTCGCGAAGTGGCCCACTGGGGCCGTTTCGGCGTGGCAGGCGAGCAGGCGTGAGACCCCTGAGCGAAGATGAGACGCCCACCCGCTAGCCGCAAGGAGCACCACCCGGCATGGCCCGACGTACGACCACCCCGCCTCCCCCCGAGGACTTCGAGGAGAAGATCGTCGGCATCGACGTCGAGGAGGAGATGCAGAACGCCTTCCTCGAGTACTCCTACAGCGTCATCTACAGCCGTGCGCTCCCCGACGCCCGTGACGGCCTCAAGCCCGTGCAGCGACGCATCCTCTACGGCGCCAACGAGCTCGGCCTGCGACCCGACCGTGGGCACGTCAAGAGCCAGCGCGTCGTCGGCGAGGTGATGGGCAAGTACCACCCCCACGGCGACCAGGCCATCTACGACGCCCTCGTGCGCATGGCCCAGCCGTTCACCCTGCGCCTGCCCCTCATCGACGGCCACGGCAACTTCGGCTCGCTCGACGACGGACCCGCCGCGGCGAGGTACACCGAGGCGCGCATGGCCAGTGCCGCGCTCCTCATGGTCGCGGGTCTCGACGAGGACACCGTCGACTTCGTCCCCAACTACGACGACACGCAGCTCCAGCCCGGCGTGCTGCCCGCGGCATACCCGAACCTCCTCGTCAACGGCGCCGCCGGCATCGCCGTCGGCATGGCCACGAACATGCCGCCGCACAACCTCGTCGAGGTGATCGGCGCCGCGCGGCACCTCATCGCCAACCCGACGTGCTCGCTCGAGGACCTCATGAAGTTCGTCCCCGGGCCCGACCTGCCGTGTGGTGGCAAGATCGTCGGGCTGGAGGGCATCCGCGACGCCTACCTCACAGGTCGTGGCAGCTTCCGCACCCGGGCGACGGCGCGCATCGAGTCGATCACCCCCCGGCGCAAGGGCATCGTCGTCACCGAGCTGCCCTACCTCGTCGGACCCGAGAAGGTCATCGACAAGGTCAAGGACCTCGTCCAGGGCAAGAAGCTGCAGGGCATCGCCGACCTCAAGGACCTGTCCGACCGCGCCCACGGCCTGCGGCTCGTCATCGAGATCAAGAACGGCTTCAACCCCGACGCCGTCCTCGAGCAGCTCTACAAGCTGACGCCGATGGAGGAGAACTTCGGCATCAACAACGTCGCGCTCGTCGAGGGCCAGCCGCGGACCATGGGTCTGAAGGACCTGCTCAAGGTCTATGTCGACTTCCGCACCGACGTCGTGCGGCGCCGCACCACCCACCGACTCGCCAAGCGCGAGGAGCGCCTGCACCTCGTCGAGGGCCTGCTCATCGCCATCGTCGACATCGACGAGGTCATCCAGGTCATCCGCAGCTCCGACGACGCCGCCACGGCACGCGAGCGCCTCATGGACGTGTTCGACCTGTCCGAGGCCCAGGCGACCTACATCCTCGACCTCCAGCTGCGCCGCCTCACGAAGTTCTCGCGCATCGAGCTCGAGACCGAGAAGACCGAGCTCGAGCGTGCCATCGAGGAGCTCCGGGCCCTGCTCGAGAACGAGAAGCTGCTCCTGAAGCTCGTGTCCACCGAGCTCGCCGACGTTGCCAAGGCGCACGGCACCCCGCGACGCACCGTGCTCCTCGAGAGCTCGGGTGCCAGCGCGACGGCCACGGCCAGCTCGCCACTCGAGATCGCCGACGACCCGTGCTGGGTGCTGCTGAGCTCGACCGGCCTGCTCGCCCGGACCGGCACGGCCGAGCCCGTCACGGCCGAGGGGTCGCGCTCCAAGCACGACGTCGTCATCGGTGCGGTCCGCACGACCGCTCGCGGGGAGTTCGGCCTCGTCACGAGCGCCGGCCGGATGGTGCGCCTCTCGGCGCTCGACCTGCCCACGCTCCCCCCGACGAACGGCGCGCCCAGCCTCTCGGGAGGGGCACCTCTCGCGGCCTACGTCGATCTCGGCAAGGGCGAGGAACCGGTGACCATCGTGCCGATCGGCGCGGACGCACCCGTCGTGGCCATGGGCACCGCGGCCGGCGTCGTCAAGCGAGTCACCTCCGAGGCGCCCAAGAGCAACGACTGGGACGTCATCAGCCTCAAGGACGGTGACCGCGTGGTCGGTGCCGCGGTCGCAGACCGCGAGGACCTCGATCTCGTCTTCGTGACCACGGACGCCCAGCTCCTGCGCTTCCCGGCGAGATCCGTGCGCCCGCAAGGGCGGTCGGCCGGCGGCATGGCCGGCATCAAGCTGGCCTCGGGGGCGCGGGTGCTGTTCTTCGGCGTCGCCGACCCGGCGCGCGACGGTGTCGTCGTCACCTCCTCCGGCTCCTCGGGTGCCCTGCCGGGCACCGAGGGAGGCTCCCTCAAGGTGACGCCGTATGCCGAGTACCCCGCCAAGGGGCGCGGGACCGGAGGCGTCCGCTGCCACCGCTTCCTCAGGGGCGAGGACACCCTCGTGCTCGCCTTCGCCGGCAACACCCCCGCCCGGGCGGCTGCTGCGAACGGTGTAGCCATCGAGCTGCCGGACGCCGACGGGCGACGCGACGGCTCCGGTGTCGCGACCACCGCAGTCATCGCCCACGTGGCGGGGCCTCCGGCTGACGCCCCGCCGGACGCGGCAGCGCACACCGCGGTGTCGGGAGGCTCCGAGTCCGTCGACCCTGACGGCGGCCGCAGCGACGGCGGCGACGCATGACCTCGTCCATGCCGGGCAGGGCCGTCCGGCGGGCTGCCGCGACGGCCGGCGCGGCAGCGGCCGCGGTGGCGTCGGTCGTCGACGCCCTCACCGGCGATGCCAACGAGCACGACGAGCACGACGAGCACCCCGCGACGACGGGCCACGGCACGCCGGCCACCGACGCGTGCTCGGTCCAGTGGGACCAGGACGGCACGAGCGCCTACGGCACGGCCGCGACGGCGCGCTTCTTCGTCGTCGTCGAACAGCCTGGACCGTGGGGGCGCGACGCGGCGCGAGAGTCGCACCTCGACCCCGAGCTCGGGGCCGAGCTGGACGCCCGCACCAGTCGGGCAGGGGGTCGCTTCATGCTCGTCCGCCGTCCCGGTGGGCACCCGGCGCACGACGGCCCGCGGCAGGTGCTGGTCGCGCACGCGGGTGCCAGGCCGGAGGACGCGTGGTTGCTGACCGCCGAGGTCGACGACGTCGGTGACCTGCTCGGACTGGACTGGGGAGCGCTCGCGCGTGGTAGCCGCGCCCTCGTGCAGGCCTCGCTCCTCGGGTCGCATCCCGGGGAGCCGGCCCTGCTCGTGTGCACGAACGGTCGCCGCGACGTGTGCTGCGCCGTTCGGGGGCGTCCGCTCGCCGCGCATGCGGCGCGGGTTGCCCCCGGCCGTGCGTGGGAGGTGTCCCACACGGGCGGCCATCGGTTCGCGCCCACCGCCGTGCTCCTCCCCTGGGGTCAGACCCTGGCGCGCCTCGACCACCGCGCGTCGGAGTGGGTGCTCGCTGCGAGCGAGACCGGACACCTGCCCGCCGAGCTGCTCGGTCCGCTCCACGACCGTGGACGATCCGGCGTGCCAGGGCCGTCGCAGTGCGCCGAGTCCCACGTCCGTGCCGAGATCGGCGAGACCCGGCTCGCCGCCCTCTGGGCCGACCTCCCCGAGGAGAGCGACGGCGGCTGGCAGGTCATCGTCACGCACACCGACGGCCGCCGGTGGCGCGTCCGGGTCACGCGCGAGCCGATCGGACGCACCCGCCCCGAGTCATGTGGCAAGAAGGCCATCGAGGTGCTGGAGCATCGAGCCTCGATCCTCGAGGCCTGGTTCTGACCCCGAGGTCCGGGTGACTCGTCACCACGGCTTGGGGACCGTCTGCGAGCTGTCTCCGGGCGACGTGTCGTCGCTGCCCTGCTGCTGTTGCTGGTTGCGCTCGATGGTGTTCTGTCGCTGCTGCTCCTTGAGGTAGTCCTGCTCCTGCTGGCTCGGGGTGCTGCGGGGGTCCGGCTTCGGCTCGGCCGGCTGGCTCGGGCTGGGCTGCTGCTGGTCCTGCGGCTGCTGCTGCTGCGGCGGCGCGTCGGCGTTCTTCTGCTCCATCCGCTGCTGCGCCTGCCTGAGCTGGTCGCCGGTCTTTCCTCCGTCAGGAGCCTCGCACAGCGGCGGACGCCCCTTCGTGATGGTGATCCCCTTGTCGTAGAACTGCTTCCACTCGTCGGTGCGCTCCCGCGCCTTGGCCGCGTCGCCGAGAGCCTCATAGGTCAGGCCCAGGTTGACGCGCACCCTGCAGTCGTCGACCCCGCCCTTGGGCACCTGCTCGAAGGCCTGCTCGAACCAGGGCCGGGCCAGGTCGAAGTGCCCTGAGAGGACATGGGAGTCTCCGATGGCGAAGGGCGACCGGAACGGCTCCACGATGTTGACCCACCCCTGCCGCTCGCCCCAGAGGAGTGTGCGGGGCTTGTCACCGGCCCGGTAGGCGTCGAGGGTCTGCGCATGCACGAGGTTGAGCGAGAGCAGCCGCGCCGCCACGAGGACGAGCAGGACGACGACCGGGGCGGAGCCGAGCAGCAGGCGACGCCTGCGGCGGCGTAGGTGTGGCGGCAGGGTTCGGCCGTGACGTCTGCGTAGGCGCCCACGACGGCGTACGTCCGCCGTCGGTGCGGCGCCCGCGACGGCGGGCCTCTCGTCGATCTGCGTCATGGGCGGGCCACCCTTCGTCGGCGGGTCTGGACGAGCGCCGCGACGCCRGCGCCCACCTCCCAGGCGGCGATGCCGGCGACCCCCATGAGGAGCGGCCAGTACAGCTCGCGGCGGGCGAGCACCTTCTGCTTCTCGATCTCGTCGCTCGTGCCGAAGCGCTCGAGGTCGATGCCGTCGACCACGGGGCCGATGGCGTCACCCGCCTCGCGGTGGACGTAGGCCACGCCGAGCTGGTC